>NZ_JBEZLR010000004.1:0-209617 GCF_040652275.1 Streptomyces sp. NPDC048275 | reverse complement strand
GAGAGGCGGCCGGTGTCGGTGACGCGGATGGTCTCGTTGCCGAAGCGTTTGCCGGACTCCCCGTCGGCGGCCAGGAACATCCGCTCCGCCTGCCACCGCTCCCGCCACTCCTGCTCGCTCAGCCCGGCCGCCGCCAGGTGGTGGCGGGTGTTCGCGAGGCGTTTGCCGCCGCGCACCACCCGCACCCGGCCAGCCGCCCAGTCCGCCTCCACCACCGCGAGGCGGTCCTTCAAGGTCTGCAGGCGGCGGGACTTGGCATGCCACTCACCGCGCGAGGCATACCCACGCACCAGCCCCTCGCGCTTGTCCGCCTTGGCACCCAGCGGCCGGGCCAGCCGCGTCTCGATCGACGAGATCTGCCCGCGCAGCCAGGCCCGATGCGCCACCTGCCCGCGCCGGGCCAGCGCCCACTGGTCATGCGTGGCCTTGGTGATACTGCCCGCCCAACGCGCCGACGACCGCCCCGTCAGCTCCCGCTTGCGCACCGCCCACCCCGCCGCATCATGCGCCAGCCCCTGACGGGACCGCTCCGCGAGATCACCAGCAGCCAGCGAACCCAGAAACATCCCGGCCTCGGCCAGCACCGACGCATCCGCCACCGACACCCGCAGCCGGTCCCGGACCGCCACCCCGGCGGGACCAGGCACCACGAACGATGCCGCCAACTCCCGCAGCCCGCCCACCCGTTCCCCCTCCCGACCGGCCGAAGACCCCCGTCACGACAGTCAACGAGCAACCCCTGCAAAGGTCACCCATTCGACCCAAGAACCCCAGTTCCCCTCTCGAAGAACCAAGGGCGGAACACACCCCAGGACAGAGAAGCCCCGGCATACAACGGACAACCACATCCAGCCCCGGCGCTCACCCACACTCACCAGAAATCACTCCTGCTCAACACACCGACAGCAGTTCCCAACCCCACAGGCGAGTCAAAGGACCCGCAGATCCCCGCTCCCTAACCTCTTCCTCGTAAGACCGACCGGAGGTGGGGAACACAAGACCGACCGGCAATGGGAGGGCGGCGTCGCGGGGCTGGGCACGCACATCTGCCGCGTTGTCGTCGGTCGTGATGGCTCCGCCATCACTCCCTCCTCCGCCTTGCAGCCGCACGCACCAGACCCCGCTCCTTCTCGGGGGTTGAGAGATACGCGCCAAAGGGGCAACGGGATGATCTTGAAGCCCTGATCTGCTCGGATTTAGGTGCGGCGGCGTGCAGCGGGGTCGCGTTCGGCGACGTGCCTGGCGACCGAGTCGACGCCGGGACGGGCGTACCGCTCCAGGGAGCGGACGGAGGCATGGCGGGAGCGGGCCAGCAGCATCGGGGTGGAGGTGCCGTCCTCCGCGTCGTGTGTCAGGGCACTGTGCCGGAGCCGGTGAAGCGTCCAGCCGTCCAGGTCCTCGATGTCGTCGGGTGCGCCGACGGGGGTCGTCAGCTGCTTGCCGGGGAGCGTGTATGAGGGCGGTTTAACTCGATCGTGTGATGGTCGGCTTCCGGGCTTGCGGCGTCCTAGGCCGTCCGGGTTAACGTGATCGTGCGATCTGGGACGCCGGGTACGGCGCCAGCGTGCGGGGCCCCTGCTCCACCGGAGTGATGGTTCAGGGCCTCTCCGTCGCCTTCGCCACAGGGCAGCGATCTGGTTCTCCGCGAGAGCCTTGGTGCGGTCCGGCGGCGCCGGCCGCCGCTCGATGCCGATCGTCGACAGCAGACCGATCGTCGCGTCGGTCTCCGCTCGCAGCCGTGCGACGACGGCTCCCAGGCACTGTTGGAACCAGCCGGCCGACGGGTGATCGGGGAGCTGTTTGCGCTTCATGGCCTGCTCGACGGGGTAGCCGGCAAGGCTCGCTCGGGCGTCGTTGGTCCCGATCAACACGGTGATCACATCGGGTGGGTTCGTGACGACAGCATCGAGGCGCTGCAAGAGGTTGTAGGCGAAGTCGCCGTTGGCGCCGAAACGGGCAAGCTGCACGTCACCGGGAGGGTGGCGTCGTCCGAGAAGATCCAGGTAGTCGACGCTGAACTGCGCGCGGGTGAGGCTGTCGCCGAGGCACGCGATGCGTGTCGTCACGGCGCTTCCTCCGGGCTGGGCGTGCCGACGCGTTCGGTCGGGCGGGTGTCGGTCCGAGTACGGTGGTCGGTGCCGAGGGTCGCAGTGATGGCCAGGACGGACGTCGGCCCCTCCATGTCGACCACGTGCCATACCCCGGCCGGGTTGATGGTGGCCTCGCCCGGCCCGAGCAGAACGTGGTCGGGCACCCCGTCCACGTCGCGGGTGACCGTCACGGACCCGCTGAGGCAAACGACCAGTTCGTCGCCTGCAGGGTGGCTCTCCCAATGGTCGCCGAGCCCGTCGCCGTCGAAGATCATCACCATCCGGCCCTCGGCGCCATCTGCCGCGACCGCGGCGCTGTAGGCCTGGAGCACCTCCGGGTCCCAGGTGAAACCCTCGACGGGTTTCGCTCTCGATCCCAGTCCGAGGTGCACGGGGGTGGTCCGCAGGTCCATGGCATTGCGTTCGTGGTTGACGAGTCTCATGCCGACGATCGTCCACGACAGCGATCGGGCGGTCTTGAAGAAAAGGGAAGAGAAGCCGACGCGAAGGGCAGACGGTTGGCGGCTACCCGGCTCCGAGGAGGACTTCGCTGCGACGCCAGGCCGTCGGCGATCGGCCCGTGAACTGGCGCCAGTCCCGAACGAGATGGGCCTGGTCGGCATAGCCAGAGACGGCTGCCACATCGCCCCACGGGAGCGGGTCCTGCGCCGCCGCCAGTTCGTGCGCGTGCTCGAAGCGCAAGACTCGGGCGAAGGTCTTCGGCGACAGGCCCACCTCACCGCGAAACCGCTCGGTGAGGTACCGACGGCTCCAGCCGAGTTCCGCGGCGACCGCACCAACCTGGACGCAACCCCGCGCGGCGACGAGGCGGCGCCACGCCTCGGCTACCTCGGGGCGCACCCAACGCACATGGTCGCCGCAGGCGCCACGGCCGACAGCTCGGAGGAGCAATTCGTCCAGCGCGGTGAACCGCGCCGCCCATGTTGTCGCCGATCGGAGCCGGTCGACCAGCTCGACGGCAAGCGCTCCGAGAAGCTCGTCAAGTGGGACCAGTCGGTGGGCGAGCTCGGCGGCGGGCATGCCGTAGATGGCCCGGGCCCCGAGCGGTGTCAGCGATACCTGAACACCTTGCTGGCGTCCGTCGTGGTGAATCGCGACGGACCGGCACATCAGACCGCCGGCCACGCTGCCGAATCGGGTGACCGGTGACCCGTCGTCAACGCCCGCCGCCACCTCCAAAGGATCTGACAAGCTGATCACCGCAGTGAGCGCGCGGCTCGGCGGGCCGCAGTGCACCCCCGTCGGGAGCCCGCGGAGGTCGAAGCCGACATACGAGTCGACGTACTGCCGCAAGACGGGCGCCGGACGTGCACCGATCCCGGTGGCCGTGTGGTCCTCCATTTTCGTCAGTGTACGAGCCGCCCAGCCCAGGAAGATCACCATCCAAGGACTGATCACCGCCGTTTGCGGCTGGTGACGCGGTTCTTACCGGCACCTCCCGCCCTCCCATTGCCGGTCGGTCTATGAGCAACAAGACGAAGAAGACGGCCCGTTGGGTCAACGCCCTGCACAGCCCGTGGACCGTGGCCTGCGCCGTCGTGACGGTCGTGATAGGGCCGACCGCGGTCACGGCCTCGGCGCTGGACCGGGCGAACGCGGCACCCCCGTACCACCAGTACGAGGCACTGCCTCCGCACGCCGTCACCGCACCTCAATCCCTGAAGCGCTCCCACAGCTTGGGATAGCGCTCCGCGAGGACGGACTCGTTCTCGAAGTCGAGCGGGACGCCCTCGGGCTCGGGAGGCGCCGGCGGAATCCCCAGATCGGGTGCGACGACGCCGGTGAGCTGCTCGTACGCCTCGTCCGCGGCGTACCCCAGCTCCTCGCCATCGCCGTCGAGGTCTTCGTCGAAGTCGAGGAGCAGGTCGGCGAGCGAGTCGGGGTCGTGCACCGCGCCCTCGAACACCTCCCGCCCCTGGCCGATCAGCCAGCACCGGAAGAAGTCGAACGCGTCGTCGCTCGCCCCGTCGAGCAGCACCCACGCCGCGCCCCACAGATCCCAGCGGTACGCGCGGTTGTAGCGGGCCTCGAAGTGACGGGCGAAGTCGAGAACCTCGTCCGGGTCCAACTGGACGAGCCGGTCGACGAGCAGGTCGGCGTGATCCTCGGGGTCGCCCTCGACGGCCTCGCGGGTCGTGTCCACCAACTCCCAGAACTCCGTCTCGTCCATCACGGGTCCAGCATCGGGCCTGAAGGGGAGGGACGCACGCGGAGTGCCGCAGATTGTTATGCGCGCACATGCCGACGGTAAAACCGCCATATGCGGGGCCTTTTCGGAGGCCACCGGTTCGGAGATCAGCGGTCCGGGTCACCGGTCCGGAGATCAGCGGTCCGGAGGTCACCGGTCCGGAGGTCACCGGTTCGGAGATCAGCGGTCCGGAGGTCACTGGTCCGCAGGTCACCCGTACAGCGCCGCCAGCCGAGCCGCGTCCGCCGCGAAACGCGCACGCAACGCCGCCGGGGCCAGCACCTCCACCTCCGGCCCCAGTCCCGTCAGCTGCGTATGGGCGACCTCCTCGGACTCGACGGCGAGGGTGACGGTCACCCGGCCCCGCGCGTCGGGTGCACCGCACCCGCCCAGCGCCTCCCTCGCGGACGCGGGATCGACGACGTACGGAAGTCTTCGCACGCCCTCGGGCGACAGCCGTACGACGACCTCCGCCCGCAGGATGGACCGCGCGAACCGCTCGGCCCGCTCCGTCCAGAACCCGGGCAGGTCGAACCCCTCCTCCCGGGTGAAACGCTCCGCAGCGGCGGCCACCTTCGTGAACCGGTCGATCCGGTAGACGCGGTATATCCGGGAGGCCCCGTCGGCCCCCGGCTCGGGCACCCGCGCGCAGAGGTACCAGACACCCGCCTTCAGCACGAGTCCGTACGGCTCCAGCTCCCGCTCCACATCCGCGTCGCCGCGCCGATAGCGCGCGGTGATCCGCCGGTCGTCCCACACCGCGTCCGCAACCGCGGGCAGCAGCTCGGGCGTCCCGGGCTCGTCGAACCAGGCGGGCGCGTCCAGATGGAACCGCTGCGCCGCCGTCCGCGAGGCGTCCCGCAGGGAGGGCAGGAGGGCCGCGGACACCTTCAGGCGAGCTGCCGACGCCGTGTCCGCCAGGCCCATCTCGCGCAGCGCCCCCGGCACCCCGCTCAGAAACAGTGCCTCCGCCTCGCTTCGCGCCAGCCCCGTCAGGCGGGTCCGATAGCCGTCGATCAGCCGATAGCCGCCGGCCCGCCCCCGGTCCGCGTACACCGGAATCCCCGCCTCCGACAGCGCCTGCGCGTCCCGGGTGATCGTCCGCTCGGACACCTCGAGCTCCCGCGCCAGCTCGGCGGCGGTCATCGACGGCCGAGACTGGAGCAGCAGCACCATCTTGATCAGGCGGGCAGCGCGCATACGTCTCATGATGCCGGGCCCCACTGACAGCGAAGGGGCGCGGCAGTCGCCGCGCCCCTTCACCTCAAAGCCGTACTGCCTGCCTACAGCCCGTAGCGCTCCCGCGCCTCCTTGACCGCCGAGGCCTTGACCTCACCGCGGCGCGCGAGCTGCGCCAGTGCCGCGACGACGATCGACTGCGCGTCGACGCCGAAGTGACGGCGGGCCGCCTCACGGGTGTCGGACAGACCGAAGCCGTCGGCACCGAGCGAGGAGTAGTCCTGCTCGACCCACTGCGCGATCTGGTCCGGGACCTGGCGCATGTAGTCGGAGACCGCGAGCACCGGGCCCTCGGCGCCATGCAGCGCCTGGCGGACGAACGGCACCCGCTCCTCGCCGCGCAGCAGGGCCGCGTCGGCCTCCAGCGCGTCGCGGCGGAGCTCCGTCCAGGAGGTCGCGGACCACACGTCGGCGGCCACGCCCCACTCCTCGGCGAGCAGCTGCTGCGCCTGCAGGGTCCAGTGGATCGCCGTGCCGGAGCCCAGCAGCTGGATGCGCGGCGCGTTCGCGGCCGGGGACAGGCCCGCCGACTCCGCCGTGTTGAAGCGGTACAGGCCCTTGACGATTCCCTCGTCGATACCGAGGCCGGCCGGCTTGGCGGGCTGCGGCATCGGCTCGTTGTAGACCGTCAGGTAGTAGAAGACGTTCGGGTCCTCGCCCGGGGCCGCCTCGCCGTACATACGACGCAGACCGTCCTTGACGATCGTCGCGATCTCGTAGGCGAACGCCGGGTCGTACGACAGTGCCGCCGGGTTGGTCGCGGCGATGACCGGGGAGTGGCCGTCCGCGTGCTGCAGACCCTCACCCGTCAGCGTCGTACGGCCGGCCGTGGCGCCGACCAGGAAGCCGCGGCCGAGCTGGTCGCCGAGCTGCCACATCTGGTCGGCCGTGCGCTGCCAGCCGAACATCGAGTAGAAGATGTAGAAGGGGATCATCGCTTCGCCGTGCGTGGCGTACGCGGTGGACGCGGCGATGAAGTCCGCCATGGAGCCGGCCTCGGTGATCCCCTCGTTGAGGATCTGGCCGTCCTTGGCCTCCTTGTAGTACATCAGCTGGTCGCGGTCGACCGGCTCGTACGTCTGGCCCTTGGGCGAGTAGATGCCCAGGGACGGGAAGAGGCTCTCCATGCCGAAGGTGCGTGCCTCGTCGGGGACGATCGGCACCCAGCGCTTGCCGGTCTGCTTGTCGCGGACCAGGTCCTTCAGGAGACGGACGAACGCCATCGTCGTCGCCATGTTCTGCGTGCCGGAGCCCTTGTCGAAGGCCGCGAACGTCTTGTCGGCGGGGGCCGGCAGCGGAGCGAGGGCGTGCGTACGGCGGGCCGGGGCCGGACCGCCGAGGGCCGCGCGGCGCTCCTGGAGGTAGCGGACCTCGGGGGAGTCGGCGCCCGGGTGGCCGTAAGGGACCACGCCGTCGACGAACTGGCTGTCGGAGATGGGCAGTTCGAGCAGGTCACGCATGTGCTTGAACTCGTCCGTCGACAGCTTCTTCATCTGGTGGTTGGCGTTCTTGGACGCGAAGCCCGTGCCGAGTGTGAAGCCCTTGACCGTCTGCGCCAGGATCACCGTCGGCGCGCCCTTGTGGGCCAGGGCGGCGCGGTAGGCGGCGTACACCTTGCGGGACTCGTGACCACCGCGGGAGAGGTGGAAGCACTCGAGGATCTTGTCATCGCTCAGCAGCTTCGCCAGCTCGACGAGCGCGGGGTCCTTGCCGAAGAAGTCCTGGCGGATGTAGGCGGCGTCGCGGGTCTGGTACGTCTGCACCTGGGCGTCCGGGACCTCGCGGAGGCGACGGACGAGCGCGCCGGTGGTGTCGAGCTGGAACAGCTCGTCCCACGCCGTACCCCACAGGGACTTGACGACGTTCCAGCCGGCGCCGCGGAACTGGGCCTCCAGCTCCTGCACGATCTTGAAGTTGGCGCGGACCGGGCCGTCGAGGCGCTGCAGGTTGCAGTTGATGACGAAGGTCAGGTTGTCCAGACCCTCGCGGGAGGCCAGTGCGAGTGCCGCCGTCGACTCCGGCTCGTCCATCTCGCCGTCGCCGAGGAACGCCCACACGTGGGACTGGGAGACGTCCTTGATGCCGCGGCTGGTGAGATAGCGGTTGAAGCGGGCCTGGTAGATGGCGGAGAGCGGGCCGAGGCCCATCGACACCGTCGGGAACTCCCACAGCCAGGGCAGGCGCCGTGGGTGCGGGTAGGAGGGCAGGCCGTTGCCGCCGGCCTCCTGACGGAAGTTGTCGAGGTGCTGCTCGGTCAGCCGGCCGTCGAGGAAGGCGCGGGCGTAGATGCCGGGGGAGGCGTGGCCCTGGATGTAGAGCTGGTCGCCGGACCCGTCACCCTCCTTGCCCTTGAAGAAGTGGTTGAAGCCGGTCTCGTAGAGCCAGGCGGCGGAGGCGAAGGTGGCGATGTGGCCGCCCACGCCGTGTTTCGCGCCCCGGGTCACCATCGCGGCCGCGTTCCAGCGGTTCCACGCGGTGATCCGGGCCTCCATCGCCTCGTCGCCGTCCACGACGGGCTCGGCGGCGGTGGGGATGGTGTTGACGTAGTCGGTCTCCAGCAGCTTGGGCAGCGCGAGGCCGTTGCCCTCGGCGCGCTCCAGTGTGCGGCGCATCAGGTACGCGGCACGGTGCGGCCCGGCCGCCTTGGTGACGGCGTCCAGAGAGGACTGCCATTCGGCGGTCTCCTCGGGGTCGCGGTCCGGGAGCTGATCGAGCTCGCTCGGCTGGATTGCGGTGGGGTCGGTCATTGCGCCGCCTTCCGGATGCGGAGGGGGGTTCCCTCATCGGCAAGGGGTTTTCGGGGGTGCCCTTGGTCTTTGGCAGGACAGGGCGGCGGGCTTTGGTGGAAGCCCGCTGGTGACTGTAACTCCCTGATCGATGATCGATCAAAGGCTTGAGGGGCAAAACCTCTTGATCGCGAGAAAGTCGGCACGGGGTGCCTCTCCCGCAGGCACCGGGTGCCTTGAAATCGCAGGAAAATCGCAGAGTTTCCGCAGGTGAGCGCAGGTGAGCGCATCCGTGCTCACAGGGTCACGGGGCGGTGTCACGGCCGCGGCGCGCAGCCCAGCACATGCGCCTTGACCAGCTCGGCGATCAGCGGATCCCGGCGCCGGAAGGCGTCCACGAGCGCCTCGTGCTCCTCGGCGTACGACTGCTGGACCGTGCCCAGCCAGCGGATCGACAGGGCCGTGAAGACCTCGATGCCCAGGCCCTCCCAGGTGTGCAGGAGGACGGAGTTGCCCGCGGCGCGGACGAGTTCGCGGTGGAAGGCGACGGTGTGGCGCACCTGGCCGGTCCCGTCCGCCAGCCGGTCGGCCTCGTACAGCGCCGTGACGTGCGGTTCCAGGGCCGAGCAGTCCTGGGCGAGCCGCTCGGCCGCCAGCTCGGCCGCGATGGCCTCAAGACCGGCTCGTACCGGATAGCTCTCCTCCAGGTCGGCGGCCGTCAGGTTGCGCACCCGTACGCCCTTGTTGGGCGCCGACTCGATCAGCCGCAGCGACTCCAGCTCGCGCAGCGCCTCCCGCACCGGGGTCTGGCTGACCTCCAGCTCGGTCGCGATCCGGCGCTCCACGATCCGCTCGCCCGGCTTCCAGCGCCCGCTGACGATCCCCTCCACGATGTGCTCGCGGATCTGTTCGCGCAGCGAGTGGACGACGGGCGCGGTCATGAAGGCTCCTTTGGGAGGGCGCTGTCGGGCGACGGGCGGTACCCGAGGGCGTTTGACGTTTAGACAATAAGGCCGCGTCCCTGCCTGGGAGAGGCGCACGGGGGCGCTTTCGCGCAGGTGAGACGAGACTTACACGCTGTCAGAGCGGCCGCGGCTGTAAAGACCCGTACCGGGTGTGAGCGGGCTCCGCCACTGCCGAGGAACGGTGTGGCTCCGCTGAAAGCAAACGCGGCGCCCCCGCCCGGAAAGCTCCGGGCGGGGGCGCCGTCGTACGACAGTCTGGCTTACAGGCCGAGCTCGACCTCGAACTCGCCCGCCTCCAGGATCGCCTTGACCGAGGTCAGGTAACGGGCCGCGTCGGCGCCGTCCACCAGACGGTGGTCGTAGGACAGCGTCAGGTACGTCATGTCGCGGACGCCGATGACCGTACCCTCCTCCGTCTCGATGACGGCCGGACGCTTGACCGTGGCGCCGATGCCCAGGATCGCGACCTGGTTCGGCGGCACGATGATCGTGTCGAAGAGCGCGCCGCGCGAGCCGGTGTTGGAGATGGTGAAGGTCGCGCCGGACAGCTCGTCCGGAGTGATCTTGTTGGCCCGGACCTTGCCCGCCAGCTCGGCGGTGGCCTTGGCGATACCGGCGATGTTCAGGTCGCCCGCGTGCTTGATGACCGGGGTCATCAGGCCCTTCTCGGAGTCCACCGCGATACCGATGTTCTCGGTGTCGAAGTAGGTGATCGTGCCCTCTTCGACGTTGATCCGGGCGTTGACGGCCGGGTGGGCCTTCAGCGCCTGGGCCGCCGCCTTCACGAAGAACGGCATCGGGGAGAGCTTGACGCCCTCGCGGGCCGCGAAGGAGTCCTTCGCCTTCCCGCGGAGCTTCATCAGGCGGGTGACGTCGACCTCGACGACCGAGGACAGCTGGGCCTGCTCGTGCAGGGCCTTCACCATGTTGTCGCCGATGACCTTGCGGATGCGGGGCATCTTGACGGTCTGGCCGCGCAGCGGGGAGACCTCCAGGACCGGGGCCTTCTTGGCGGCATGGCCTCCGGCAGTCACAGCGGCCGGAGCCGGAGCGGCAGCGGCGGCCTTCGCGGCCTCGGCGGCGGCGAGGACGTCCTGCTTGCGGATACGGCCGCCGACGCCGGTTCCCTTGACGGTGCCCAGGTCGACGCCGCTCTCGGCGGCGAGCTTGCGCACCAGCGGGGTCACGTACGCGCCCTCGTCGGTGGCCTGCGCGGCGACGGGGGCCGGGGCGACGGGGGCGGGCGCGACCGGAGCGGCCGGGGCGACCGGGGCCGCGGGCTGGACCGGAGCCGGGGCGGCGGCGGCCGGGGCGGCCGGAGCAGCGGGGGCCGGAGCCGGAGCGGCGGGAGCCACCGGCGCGGGCGCCGGAGCGGGAGCCGCGGGGGCGGCCGGGGCCGGGGCGGCGGCAGCGGGAGCCGGGGCAGCGGCCGGAGCCGCGCCCGGGGCGCCGACGACGGCCAGCTTCGCGCCGACCTCCGCGGTCTCGTCCTCGCCGACCACGATCTCCAGCAGGACGCCGGCGACCGGCGACGGGATCTCGGTGTCGACCTTGTCCGTGGAGACCTCGAGCAGCGGCTCGTCCTCCGCGACCTCCTCGCCGACCTCCTTCAGCCAGCGGGTGACGGTGCCCTCGGTGACCGACTCGCCCAGTGCGGGCAGCACGACGTCGGTACCGGTGGCGCCACCGGCCGGAGCGGCGGGGGCGGGGGCCGGGGCGGCCGGGGCGGCCGGCGCGGCCGGAGCCGCGGGGGCCTCGGCGACCGGGGCCGGAGCGGCCGGAGCGGCCACAGCGGCCACGGGCTCGGCGGCCGGAGCCGGGGCGGCGACGGGCGCGCCCGTGCCGTCGTCGATGACGGCGAGCTCGGCGCCGACCTCGACCGTCTCGTCCTCGGCGACCTTGATGGAGGCGAGCACACCGGCGGCGGGGGAGGGGATCTCGGTGTCGACCTTGTCGGTCGACACCTCCAGCAGCGGCTCGTCGGCCTCTACGCGCTCGCCCTCGGCCTTCAGCCAGCGGGTGACAGTGCCCTCGGTGACGCTCTCACCGAGCGCCGGAAGGGTTACGGAAACCGGCATGGTTTCTGTTGCTCCTTACGAAATGGTGCGGAAGTCTGTGGTCGTCGCGCCCAGAAGCGACGCGGTGACTGAGGTGCAGCCGGTGGCCGGCGTACGGCCGATGGCTGACGTCCAGCTGGTGGCTGATCAGTCGTGCGAGTGCAGCGGCTTGCCCGCGAGAGCCAGGTGGGCCTCGCCGAGCGCCTCGCTCTGCGTCGGGTGAGCGTGGATGAGCTGGGCGACCTCGGCCGGCAGCGCCTCCCAGTTGTAGATCAGCTGGGCTTCGCCGACCTGCTCGCCCATGCGGTCGCCGACCATGTGGACGCCGACCACGGCACCGTCCTTCACCTGGACGAGCTTGATCTCGCCCGCGGTGTTGAGGATCTTGCTCTTGCCGTTGCCCGCGAGGTTGTACTTCAGCGCGACGACCTTGTCCGCGCCGTAGATCTCCTTGGCCTTGGCCTCGGTGATGCCCACGGAGGCGACCTCGGGGTGGCAGTACGTCACCCGGGGCACGCCGTCGTAGTCGATCGGAACGCTCTTCAGACCGGCAAGGCGCTCCGCTACCAGGATGCCCTCGGCGAAGCCGACGTGCGCGAGCTGGAGCGTCGGGACCAGGTCGCCGACGGCGGAGATGGTCGGGACGTTCGTCCGCATGTACTCGTCGACCAGGACGTAGCCGCGGTCCATGGCGACGCCCTGCTCCTCGTAGCCGAGACCGGCCGAGACCGGGCCGCGGCCGACGGCGACGAGCAGGACCTCGGCCTCGAACTCCTTGCCGTCGGCGAGGGTGACCTTGACACCGTTCTGGGTGTACTCGGCCTTCGAGAAGAAGGTGCCCAGGTTGAACTTGATGCCGCGCTTGCGGAACGCGCGCTCAAGAAGCTTGGAGGAGTTCTCGTCCTCGACCGGGACGAGGTGCTTGAGGCCCTCGATCACCGTCACGTCGGTGCCGAAGGACTTCCACGCCGAGGCGAACTCGACGCCGATGACGCCGCCGCCGAGCACGATCGCGGACTGCGGGACACGGTCCAGGACCAGAGCGTGGTCCGAGGAGATGATGCGGTTGCCGTCGATCTCCAGGCCCGGCAGCGACTTCGGCACGGAGCCGGTCGCGAGCAGCACGTGGCGGCCCTGGATGCGCTGGCCGTTGACGTCGACGGAGGTCGGGGAGGACAGTCGGCCCTCACCCTCGATGTACGTCACCTTGCGGGACGCGATGAGACCCTGCAGACCCTTGTACAGGCCGGAGATGACGCCGTCCTTGTACTTGTGGACGGCGGGTACGTCGATGCCCTCGAAGGTGGCCTTGACACCGAACTGCTCGCTCTCGCGGGCCTGGTCGGCGATCTCACCGGCGTGCAGCAGAGCCTTCGTGGGGATGCATCCCCGGTGCAGGCAGGTGCCGCCGACCTTGTCCTTCTCGATCAGGGCGACGTCCAGGCCCAGCTGCGCTCCGCGCAGCGCCGCGGCGTAACCGCCACTGCCACCGCCGAGGATCACTAGGTCGAAAACGGTGCTGGCGTCGTTCGCCACGTCACGTCCTCCATGCATGTGCGCCGTACGCCGGTCTGCAGTGACCGGGCGGCGGCTGGTGTCCGGCCGCTCTTTCTTCGGCCCTGTGGTGGGGGCCCTGTCCTGCCGAGAACCCATCTTCGCACTTGTCGAGGACGTTCGAGACGCCGGGCCTGTGTGTGACACGTCCCACCTCGACGCCCGGCGGAAAAAACGACCCCGGGTGCTTGAACACCCGGGGTCGTGAAGGCGCCTCGACGGGGGCGTGGAGTACTACCGCGGAGTACTGCTCGGCGTCAGCCGAGGTCCCCCGCCGCGGTCAGCTCGGCCAGCCGCACCAACGTCCGCACAGCCGACCCCGTCCCGCCCTTCGGCGTGTAACCGAACGGCCCCGACTCATTGAACGCGGGCCCGGCGATGTCCAGATGCGCCCACGTGATCCCCTCGCCGACGAACTCCCGCAGGAACAGCCCCGCGACCAGCCCGCCACCCATCCGCTCACCCATGTTGGCGATGTCGGCGGTGGGCGAGTCCATCCCCTTGCGCAGGTGCTCCGGCAGCGGCATCGGCCAGGACTCCTCGCCGACCTCCTCCGCGGCCTCCACGATCGACGCACGGAACGCGTCATCGTTTGCCATCACACCGAACGTGCGGTTGCCGAGCGCCAGCACCATCGCCCCGGTCAGCGTCGCCACGTCGATGATCGCGTCCGGCTTCTCCTCGGACGCCTTCCACAGCGCGTCGGCGAGGACGAGGCGGCCCTCGGCGTCGGTGTTGAGGACCTCGACGGTCTTGCCGCTGTACATGCGCAGCACGTCACCGGGGCGGGTGGCGGAACCGGACGGCATGTTCTCGGCGAGCGCGAGCCAGCCGGTGACGTTGACCTGCAGGCCGAGGCGCGCGGCGGCGACCACGGCGGCGAAGACCGCTGCCGCGCCGCTCATGTCGCACTTCATCGTCTCGTTGTGCCCGGCCGGCTTGAGGGAGATGCCGCCCGAGTCGTAGGTGATGCCCTTGCCGACGAAGGCGAGGTGCTTCGTCGCCTTCGCGGAGGTGTACGACAGCTTCACCAGGCGGGGACCGGCGACCGAGCCCGCGCCGACGCCGAGGATGCCGCCGAAGCCACCCTTCTCGAGGGCCTTCTCGTCGAGCACCTGCACCTTGATGCCGTGCTCCTTGCCGGCCGCGGTGACGACGGCCGCGAAGGACTCGGGGTTCAGGTCGTTCGGCGGGGTGTTGACGAGGTCGCGGGCGCGGTTGAGCTCCTCGGTCACGGCGGTGGCGCGGGCGATCGCAGCCTTGTACACCGCGTCGCGGGGCTTGCCGCCGAGCAGCGTGACCTCGGCGAGCGGGGCCTTGCCGTTCTTGGCGCCGCTGCCGTTCCTGCCGTTCTCCTTGTACGCGTCGAAGGCGTACGCGCCCAGGGCGGCGCCCTCGGCGAGGGCGCCCGCGTCGGCGGCGTCCGTGATCGGCAGGGCGAGGACGGCCTTCTTGGCACCGGCGAGCGCGCGGGCCGCGGCGCCGGCCGCGCGGCGCAGCGCCTCGGCGCCGTACGGGTCGTCGTTCTCCGGGACCGCTCCCAGGCCGACGGCCACGACGACGGGTGCCTTGAAGCCGGACGGCGCGGGCAGCTTCGTCACCTCGCCTTCGGCGCCGGATGCGCCGAGGGTCTCCAGGATTGCGGCGAGCGCGCCGTCGTACGCCTTGTCCACGGCCTCGGCGCCCGGTGCGACGACCAGGTCCCCGGACTTGGAGCCAGCGCCCTTAGCGACACCGACGACGATCGCGTCGGCGCGCAGGCCGGACGCCGCGGCGGTGCTGAGAGTCAGAGCAGTCACGGTGGTGAGATCTCGCTTCCATTGAAGTCGCTGTGGCCGAGTAGGGATGGGGTCGACCGGGCCCTGACGAATGACCCTAATCCGGCCTTGGGCAGTGGTCTTTACCTGGGCAGGCAAGTCTGCGTAATGAGCCTACGCGCGCCGCCGGGTTTCGCTCATTCCGGCGGGCGTTCACCGGCCGGTGGCGTGATGGCCACTTCTCACCGTTCCTAAAGACTGAGCGGGAGTGAGTCCTGTTGCCAGGATTCATGCTCAGCCGAACGCTCCGAACGGTGTTGGGCGTTCTGGTTGCCCGCGTTCGCTCCGCGTCCGGGCGGCGCGCATCGGGTGCGTGGTCCGGGTATGCGGGGGCGGGGTTCCTCACGCCCGAGGGCGCCCGGTTCGGCCTGGATGGTCCGATGCCCACGACGATCGCTCTGGTCGTCGTGGGGCGGTGTCGTCCGTCGCCGGATCGGGTGTCCTTGGGCGCGCCGTCCGATCGCCACGGCGGCAGCGTCGTGGCGAGTCGTCTTCCTGTTTTCGTGGGTGAGGGGCTTCTGCCAGTGCTGGGCGCCCCATTTCGAGGTGTAGGCCGGGTCGACCGCGATGACGGCGATACCGGTCTGGTCGGCCATCGAGGTCAGGCGGGCGCGGAGCCTGCCGGTGGGCATGCCGGAGACGAGCTGCCGGAACCGGCGTTTGCGGCCGTGTTTCTCCCGGGTCTTGTCCGCCGTGAAGTCGAGGTCTTCCACGGCGACCGCCCTGACACCGCAGGCCCTGGCCCAGTGCAGCAGCCGGGTGAGGGCGTGGCGGACCTGGGCGTCGCGGTGCTGCGCGGTGCCGGACAGGTCGAAGAAGAAGCGGCGCGGGTGGCCGAGCGGGTTGCCGTGGACGTCGAGGCGCCAGGCGGCCAGGTGATCGGCGTTCGTATCGACGCCGACCACACCATGCGCGAGGGCGGCGGCCATGGGGATGGTCTGGGATGCCGGGATCTGCCAGGAGGCGGTCAGGTACCAGCGGCCACGCTCGACGTCCAGGTGGATGCGGTAGGCCACCGCCCGGTTCGCCTCCACCCGGTCCGCCCATTCCTGCCTCCGGTGCGGGAACTGCACGTTCGTCGCGAGGACGTACCGGCCGTGGGGGCGTTCGCGTACCCGGCCAGCGGGGCGGGGAGCCTGATGCTCACCTCGCCGTCCGGAGCGATGTGGATCGTCTCGTTCCCGTACCGCTTCCCGGACTCGCCGTCGGCCTGCAGGAACCAGCGCCCGGCCTCCCACCGCTGCCGCCACTCGGCCTCGGTGAGCTGCGCGGCGGCCAGGTTGTGCCGAGTGCGGGCCAGCCGTTTCCCGCCCCGCACGACGTGCACGAGACCGGCCTCGCGGTCGGCGCGCTCGCGCTCCAGTCGGTCCTGAAGGATGTGCAGGCGGCGACTCCTGGCATGCCACTCCCGCTTGCTGCGGTAGCCGCCGGGGGCGCGCTTGGTGCCCTTCTCCCCGACCGGCAGGGACAGCCGGTGCCTGATCGTGCGGATGCCGGCTTCCAAACTCTGGATGTGGGCGGACTGGCAGCGGCGGGCCAGCGCCCACTGGTCGTGGCTGGCCTTGGTGATCGCTCCCGCCCACCGCGCGGACGAGGCGGACGTCAGGTCCCGCTTGCGCGCCGCCCACGCCTCACCGTCGTGCCCCAGAGCATCCGCGCAGCGCGTCTTCAGATCACGGGAGGCCAGCGTGCCCAGGTGCGCGCCCACCAGCCGCAGCACCTCCTCATCGGCAGGCGAGAGCTGCTTGAGCCGGGTACGGACCGCCACTCCCGAGGGACCGGGCGCGACAAACGGAACCGAAAGCTCCCGCAACTCACCCACCCCCACACCCCATTCAGCCCTCGAAAACCCGCTCATCACACCCAACGAGCCCCACCCGAAAAGGTCACACATTCGACAGCCGAACTCCTCTCCTCCTCCCGGAAGAGCAGTGCCCAGTCCCCGACCGGGGAACAACAGCGCTCACTCATCCCGCCAGAATGCACTCGCACTCAGTCAAGCCCCAGCAGTTCCCAACCCCTCACTCCCGGTGACCTCAGTCGCACTTATCGGGTCGAGGAGTGCGGGCGATGGTTCTCAGCCCAGTGACAGAACCACCAGCGCGGTTGTCGCCGCAGTCTCGGCAAGGCCCCCGAACACGTCGCCCGTGACGCCGCCGAAGCGCCGCGTGCAGTGGCGGAGGAGCAGTTCGGCGACCGCGCAGGCGGCGAGGACCGCCACCGCGGCCCGCATCACGTCGTACGTTCCCAGGAGCGCGCCCGCGCCCGCCGCGCCGGCGACGACGGCTGCCGTCACCAGTAGCGCGCCGCGTACCGGGACCGTGCCCGCCACCGCCGCGCCCAGGCCCTCGGGGCGGGCCGCGGGCACCCCGGTGCGCGCCGCGAGGGTGAGGGCGAGGCGGGCCGCGGTCGCGGAGACGACGGCCGCGAGGGCGCCCCGGGCCCACGAGGAGTCGTACGCCTGGGACAGCGCGGCCACTTGGGCGAGCAGCACGAAGAGCAGGGTGATCACGCCGAACGGGCCGATGTCGGACTGCTTCATGATGCGCAGCGCGTCCTCGGCGGGCTTGCCGCTGCCGAGGCCGTCCGCGGTGTCGGCGAGCCCGTCCAGGTGCAGGCCACGAGTGAGCGCGGCCGGCACGGCGGCGGTCGCGACGGCGGCGAGCAGCGGCCCCGCGCCCATCGCCAGCGATGCCAGGCCCACGAGAGCCGCGCCCGCCCCGACCACCAGCCCGGCCACGGGAGCGCACAGCATCCCGCCGCGCGCCGCTTCACGATCCCAACGGGTCACCCTGACAGGGAGCACGGTGAGGGTTCCGAGGGCGAAGTGGAGACTGTGGGGGAGAAAGGCGAGTGGGGTCCTGGACATCGGCGCAGGCTACCCGGGGAGGCGGGCGGCCGGTCATGGCGACCAGGGACGGAGTCCATGGACGGATCGACGGAGTCCATGGACGGATCGACGGAGTCCATGGACGGATCTGGATAAAGTTCGCAATATGGGTCATTGGTTGGAGCGGAACATCGTGGAGCCGGGAAAGTTGCCGCTCCTGCTGGCGCTCGCCTCCTTCGTGCTGACCTTCGTGATCACCCGGGTCATCGTCCGGCTCATTCGCGCCGGCAAGGGACCGTTCGGCAACGTCAAGGCGGGTGGGCTGCACATCCACCACGTCGTCCCCGGTGTCGTCCTGACCGTGGTCGGCGGCTTCGGCGCGGTGGCCAGTGCCCGGCACGGATTCGGCGCGGCCGCGTTCGCCGTGCTGTTCGGGATGGGGGCGGGCCTGGTGCTCGACGAGTTCGCGCTGATCCTGCACCTCGACGACGTGTACTGGTCCGAGGAGGGCCGCAAGAGCGTCGAGGTGGTCCTGGTCACGGCGGCGCTGGTCGGGCTCGTCCTGGGCGGCTTCCTGCCGTTCGGCGTCAACGACGTCACTGAGGAGGAGCTCCAGAACCGCGGCGGGGTGATCCTGAGCGTGGCCGCGAACTTCCTCTTCTCGCTGCTCGCCCTGAGCAAGGGCAAGGCCCGCATCGCGATCTTCGGTGTGATCGTCCCGTTCGTGGCCCTGATCGGCATGATCCGGCTGGCCCGCCCCGGCTCGCCGTGGGCCAGGCGCTTCTACCGCCGCCGGCCGCGCGCCCGCGCCAAGTCGATCCTGCGCGCCTACCACCACGACCTCCGCTGGGCGGGTCCGAGCCGCAGGATTCAGGACTGGATCGGCGGCAAACCGGACCCGGAGCCCGTCCGGTCCCTGCCCGGACGCCGTTGACGCCGCTGACGCAGCGCGGAGATCCCGCACAGCACGAGGACCGCGGCGATCGCCGCGAGGTGCTCCTTGCCCGCGAGGTTCTCCTTGATCTCCACCTCGACGAGCATCGCCGCGATCACCACCTCCGCCGTCCGGTACGCGCGACAGCGCCACGGGACGGCGGATTTCGGCGGTACCGAATCAGCCCTACGCGATTACTCGCTCTGCTCCGGGTCCTCGGACGCCTCCGCGGCCTCCGGCGCGGGCTGCTCCGGAAGCTCGGCGGCCAGTGCGGCCGCGGCCTGGACCAGTGGCAGTGCGAGCAGGGCGCCCGCGCCCTCGCCGACGGTGACCCCGTGGTCGAGGAGGGGCTCGAGGGCCATCCGGTCCAGGGCCTTGGCCTGGGCCGGCTCCCCGCTGTTCTGCCCGGCCAGCCACCAGTCCGGCGCCCGGAAGGCGACCCGCTGCCCGACGAGGGCGCACGCGGCCGAGACGACCCCGTCGAGGATGACCGGCATCTTCCGCACCGCGCTCTGCAGCAGGAACCCGGTCATCGCGGCGAGATCCGCCCCGCCGACCGCCGCGAGCAGCTGCAGTTGATCCCCGAGCACGGGCCGGGCCCGCCGCAGCGCGTCCCGTACGGCGGCGCACTTGCGCATCCACGCGAGGTCGTCGATGGCCCGCCCGCCCCGCCCCGTGACGACCGACGCGTCGGTCCCGCACAGCGCGGCGATCAGCACGGACGCCGCGGTGGTGCCGCCGACGCTCACATCGCCGAGTACCACCAGATCCGTACCGGAGTCCGCCTCCTCGTCCGCGACGGCGACCCCCGCCAGGAAGGCGGCCTCCGCCTCCTCGAGAGTCAGCGCGTCCTCGACGTCGATCCGCCCCGAACCGCGCCGCACCCGATGCCGTACGACCTCGTCGGGCAGCCCCTGCGGGTCGCAGTCCAGCGCCATGTCGACCACGCGCACCGGAACGCCCAGCCGGCGGGCCAGGATCGACGCCGGGCTCGCGCCCTCCAGGACCTCCCGCACCAGCTGTTCGGCGCTGCCCGCGGGACGCGCCGACACGCCGAGTTCGGCGATCCCGTGGTCGCCCGCGAACAGCACCACACGCGGATGCTCGATCTGCCGTACCGGCACCGCGGACTGCGCCGCCGCCAGCCACTCACCCAGGTCGTCGAGGCGGCCCAGTGCCCCGGGCGGCACGATCTGGCGCTCCCGGCGCGCCTCGGCGTCGCGGCGTACGCCTCCGTCGGGGCGCTCGATCAGATCGGTGAAGTCGTCGAGATTAAGCGAGCTCATTCGCCGAACAGTACCGGCACCGATCGAACACGTCCGCGCCACGTCGTTGCACCCCGGATCACCATTCGATACGTACCGTTTGTATCGGATTGTCTTATGGCCGAGGAGCGCCCATGCCCCCCACGCCCACCCCCCACTCGTCCAGCACACGCCGCGCCGCCTACGCGGCCGAACTCGCCCAGGGCACCGACCGGTTCCATGAACCGCGCCGCGAGGACTGCCCCTGGTGCGGTTCGAAGCGGCTGCGCACCCGGCTGCGTACGCCGGATCTGGTGCAGCGCAAGCCCGGTACGTTCGTCGTCGACGAGTGCGCGGACTGCGCTCACGCCTTCCAGAACCCCAGGCTCACGGCGGAGGGGCTGGCCTTCTACCACCGGGAGTTCCGCGAGGACGTCCACGACGGCTTCGTAGTACGGCTCCTCGGCTCCCGCGGGCACCGCGGCCGCCATCACGCGGCCGCCCGCGCGCTGCTGCCGTACACCGACCCGGAGAGCTGGCTCGACGTGGGCACCGGGCACGGGGACTTCCCGGCCGTCGCCAAGGAGGTCCACCCGTACACGGCCTTCGACGGGCTCGACCTCACCCGGCGGGTCGAGAGGGCGCGGGCGGCCGGGCGGGTCGAGGAGGCGCACCGCGGCCGGCTCACCGATCCCCGCACGGCCGGGCGCCTGCGCGCCCGCTACGACGTCGTCAGCATGTTCCACCACCTGGAACACACCCCAGACCCGCGCGAGGAACTCCGCGCCGCCATGACGGTCCTGCGGCCCGGCGGGCATCTGCTCGTCGAAGTCCCGGACCCCGACTGCGTGTTCGGCGCGCTGCTGGGCAAGTGGTGGGTGTCGTACGGCCAGCCGCGCCACCTCCACCTCATGCCGCTGCCCAACCTGCTGGACGAGCTGGAGTCCCTCGGCTGCGAGATCGTCGCGACGGACCGCCGCGAACCGCACATCCCGTACGACCTCGCGGGCGCCCTCGCCCTGGCGCTCGGCCGCGTCCTGCCCGACCTCGACGCTCCCTGGCGTACCACCCCGCCGAGCACCCTCCGGCGCAGGCTGCACACGGTCCTGACCGGGGCGTCCACCCCGCTGCTGGCGTCGGCCTCGGCCCTGGACCACACCCTTGCGCCCCTCCTCCGCCGCACCCGCTTCTCGAACGCGTACCGGGTCATCGCCCGGCGGGGGGCGTGAGACGGCGTCAGCCCCGCAGCGGCAGCGCCTGCCCCGCCACCACCAGCAGCACGTGCTCGCACTCGGCCGCGAAGGCCGCGTTCAGGCGGCCGAGTTCGTCGCGGTAGCGGCGGCCGGAGGCGGTGGCGGGGACGATGCCGGAGCCGACCTCGTTCGAGACGGCGACGAGGGTGCGGCGGGTGCCGCGGACGGCGGAGGTGAGTTCCTCGACGCGGGCACGCAGCGCGCGTTCACCGCCGCCGGCCCACTCCGCGTCGTCCCAGGCGTTCACGGAGTCCATCGCGTCCGTCAGCCACAGGGAGAGGCAGTCGATGAGGAGCGGAGGGCCGCCCTCCGCCAGCAGCGGGACCAGGTCGCAGGTCTCGGCGGTACGCCAGGAGCCGGGGCGTCGCTCACGATGGAGGCTCACCCGGGCCGCCCACTCGTTGTCGCCGTTGCGCGTACCGCCCGTCGCCACGTACAGCACCTCGGGGAAGGCCTCGAGCCGCCGCTCCGCCTCCACCGACTTGCCCGAGCGCGCCCCGCCGAGCACGAGCGTGCGGCGCGGCACGTCCGGTACGTCCTCGTACACGCCCACGTCCAGCGTCGTCCCGTCCGGCACCGCCCGCGCGCCCGCCGCCGCGAGGCGCCGCCGCAGTTCGGGGCCCGGCGGCACATCGTGGTCGAGGTGCACCGCGATCACGTCCGTCGTCGGCCCGACGGCCCCGACGGCGCGCAGCTTCGCCAGGGCGTCCGGCCGCCCCACCACATCGGCGAGCACCATGTCGTACGAGCCGCCGTGCGCGTCCAGCCCGGCGGGCGCCGCGCCCGGCGGGAGATACAGCAGCCGCCGCCCGTCCGGCCCGGTCACCGCGTACCCCGTGCCCGGCGCGTCCAACGGTGTCGCCCGCACCCGGTGCCCGGTCAGCAGCGCCAACTCGCTGCCGTCCGGAACCCGCCCGGGCTGCGGCAGCCCCGCCGGCACCTCCACCGCGGGCCCGTCGTGCGGATGTGACAGGAGCACCTGCCGTACGCCGCCCAGCGAGCGTCCGGCGCGCGCGGCCGCGAACGCGGCGCCGGGCGTGAGGTCGAGCAGCACCGTGCCGTCCACGAGCAACGCGGTCGCAGCCCGCGCGTCCTCGCCGAGCGCGCTCGCGCAGGACGCGCAGGGACAGTCGGGGCGGGGCAGGCCCTCGGGGGCGCCGGTGCCGAGCAGAGTCAGTTCCACGGGGTTGATTTTTCCGTGTCCCCGCAGCTCTTGCGCGTCCGACTAGGCTTCGGGCAGGAGTCGGATCTTGTCCGGCTTTTGCTGTGCAGTGTGCTCACACCCTGGAGGCGTACATGGCGGCATGGACGTGGCGGTTCGAGAAGTCCGACGGGACAGAGGTCCAACCGGCGGTGCAGCCCGAGGAGTTCACCACGCAGGGGGACGCGGAGTCCTGGATCGGCGAGGTGTGGAAGGACCTTCTGGAGGGCGGTGCGGACCAGGTGTTCCTCTTCGAGGACAGCGCACAGATCTATGGGCCGATGAGTCTGCACGCCGAGCCGGAGTAGGCCGGTAGGGGAGTGCCGTGGTTGCCGGGGCCCTACCCGGCAGCCCGACCTTCCCGGAATCGCCGCCTCAGCCGCGCACTCCGCAAAGATGCAGCAGCGCCGCCACCTGACGGTATGGATCCGTCCGCCCGGCGCGCTCCTCCGCGGCCAGCAGACTCTCCACGTCCTCGGGGACGGGCGCCCCGTCGGGCGCGGTGTCCGTGAACACCCGCACGCCGTACCAGGCGTGCAACGGCGCCCCGATCCCCTCGAGGGCCGACGTCAGCGTGGCGAGCCGGTCGGCGCGGACGGCGAGGCCGAGCCGATTGACGTAGGCGTCGGTGTCGAACGCGGCCAGCGTCGACGTCCAGTCCCCCGACAGCCCGGGCCGCATGGCCAGCGCGTCGGCGTTGCGCACCAGCAGCGAGAGCAGCCCGCCCGGGGCCAGCATCCGGGCCAGGCCCGCGAGCAGCGCGTCCGGCAACTCGACGTACATCAGTACGCCGTGGCACAGCACCACGTCGAAACTGCCGGGCAGAAAGTGGACACCGGTCTCGCGGCCGTCGCCCTCGATGAACCGCACCCGGCCCTGGATGCCCTCGGGCTCGGCGGCCAGCGCCTCCCGGGCCACGGCGAGCATCTTCGCGTCCTGCTCGAGCCCGGTCACCTGATGACCGGCCCGAGCCAGCCGCAGCGCCTGCGTGCCCTGTCCCATCCCGACGTCGAGCACCCGCAGCCGCTGCCCCACCGGAAACCGCCCGGCTATCTGCTCGTCGAGCTGCCGGGCCACCAGCTCCTGTCGTACGACATCACGCAGCCCGCCCAGCTTGCTCAGCCAGGCATCCGCCGCGCCCCCGGAGAAAGATGTCGTGCTCAGGGCCGCTCTCCGCGCTTGACCTGCGGCTTCGGCAGCCTGAGGCGACGCATCTGGAGGGTGCGCATCAGCGCGTAGGCGACCGCGCCCTTCTTGGGCAGGTCGGGGAAGCGCGCGTTCAGCTGCTTCTTCAGGCGGATCGCGAGACCGATCGAGTCGACCACGATCATCACGATCACGACCAGCCACAGCAGCAGCGCGACGTTCTGCAGCGAGCCAACCCGCACCATGCTCAGGACGAGGATGATCACGGCCATGGGCAGGAAGTATTCCGCGATGCAGAAGCGCGAGTCCACAAAGTCGCGCGCGAACTTCCGCACCTGCCCCTTGTCGCGGGCGGGCAGATAACGCTCGTCCCCGCTGGCCAGCGCCTGACGCTGGCGCTCCATCTGGGCACGGCGATCGTCGCGCTGCCGCTTGGCCGCCTCCTTGCGCGTCGTCGGCGTATTGGCGACGCTACGACGCTGGGTCTGGGCCTCACTGCGCTTGGGAGTGGGGCGGCCCTTGGGGGCCTGCGGGTCACGGGTCTGCTTGGAGTCGGTCACCGGCGCCTTGTCGGCGGGGGCCTTCTCTTCCTTGGCACGGCTACGGAACACAAAACCCAAGGGTACGTGGTGCGGCGGCATGGACGTCATGCGAGTGGGGAACGATCCGGCAACACCGTACGTCTGTAGTGGGACAGAGGGGACGTTGCGTACGGGGGGAGGCGGGGGGCAGACCCCGAGGCCCACCTACTCCCTGCGCCGGAGCACCGCCGTCCGCAGTCGTCCTTGGGGATGAGCGCATCCGTCCCCGAACAGTGCGGTAATGGATGCAGGGCCCGTACTGTGGGTTCTGTTGCAGTACCTGGGAGCTGGAGTCCGTCAGAAGGGGGCGCGCGAAGCCCATGAGCGGTGTCATGAAGCGTATGGGGATGATCTTCCGCGCGAAGGCGAACAAGGCCCTTGACCGGGCCGAGGACCCGCGCGAGACCCTCGATTACTCGTACCAGAAGCAGCTGGAGCTGCTCCAGAAGGTGCGCCGCGGCGTCGCGGATGTGGCGACCAGCCGCAAGCGCCTCGAACTGCAGCTCAACCAGCTCCAGAACCAGTCGTCCAAGCTGGAGGACCAGGGCCGCAAGGCGCTCGCGCTCGGCCGCGAGGACCTGGCCCGCGAGGCCCTGTCCCGCCGGGCCGCCCTCCAGCAGCAGGTCACCGACCTGGAGACGCAGCACCAGACCCTCCAGGGCGAGGAGGAGAAGCTCACCCTCGCGGCCCAGCGGCTCCAGGCCAAGGTCGATGCCTTCCGCACCAAGAAGGAGACCATCAAGGCCACGTACACCGCGGCCCAGGCGCAGACCCGGATCGGGGAGGCCTTCTCCGGCATCTCCGAGGAGATGGGCGACGTCGGCATGGCCATCCAGCGCGCCGAGGACAAGACCGCGCAGCTCCAGGCCCGCGCCGGCGCCATCGACGAACTGCTCGCTTCCGGGGCCCTCGACGACCAGTCCGGCATGGCCAAGGACGACATCCAGGCCGAGCTGGACCGGCTCTCCGGTGGTACGGATGTAGAGCTGGAGCTGCAGCGCATGAAGGCCGAGCTGGCCGGTGGCTCCTCGTCGCAGCAGGCGATCGAGGGCGGCACGGGCCAGTCCCAGTCGCAGCAGCCCCAGGACACCCCGCGCTTCGACAAGCAGTAACCACCGGGTCCCATGCCTGAGGAGGGCGACATGATCGTACGGATCATGGGGGAGGGGCAGGTGAGGCTGGACGACAGCCACCTCACCGAACTGAACAAGCTCGACGACGAGCTGCTCGCGGAAGTGGAGGGCGGCGACGAGGCGGGCTTCCGCCGTACCCTTGCCGCGCTTCTGGACTCCGTCCGCCATCTCGGCACCCCGCTGCCCGACGACGCGCTCGAACCCTCGGAACTGATCCTCCCGTCCCCGGACGCGACCGTCGAAGAGGTCCGCACGATGCTGAGCGACGACGGCTTGATCCCAGGTTGACCTCTCAGCCCGTCCGGCGTTTGAGGACGAGGCCGTTCAGGCCGAACGGGGGTCTGGGGGCGGAGCCCCCAGGTACGGATGGGACGGGTAGGGGCGGTGGGGGCGAAGAACACCCACCCCGGCAACACCCGTTCCGCCCCCTGCGAGGGCCCCGTACCGTAATCGAAGTGAGCACCCTAGAACGCATGAGGTGCAGACTCCGCGCCCACCCCATGGCACTGGACGCCGCACTGGCAACCGCCGTCCTGGTCTGCATGATGGCCAGCTCCGTCATCGACCCGCACGTGGGGCAGGGCACGACCTGGGGCGTCCGCACCCCGAACGCCCTCAGCCTCACCCTGATGGTGCTCGGCGCCGCGGCCCTCGTCCTCCGCCGCCGCGCCCCCATGGCGGTGCTCGCCGCGACCGGCGCTCTCTCCGTCCTGGAACTGGTGGCCAGCGACCCCAGGGCCCCGGTGGCGATGTCCGCCGTCGTCGCCCTCTACACCGTCGCGTCGATCAAGGACCGTCCGACCACCTGGCGGGTAGGCCTGCTCACGATGACGGTGCTGACGGCGTGCGCGATGCTCGCCGGCCCGCTGCCCTGGTACGCGCAGGAAAACCTCGCCATCTTCGCCTGGACGGGCATGGCCGCCGCCGCGGGCGACGCCGTACGCAGCCGCCGCGCCTTCGTGCACGCCATCCGTGAACGCGCCGAGCGCGCGGAACGCACCCGCGAGGAGGAGGCGCGCCGCCGCGTCGCCGAGGAGCGGCTGCGCATCGCCCGCGATCTGCACGACGTCGTCGCCCACCACATCGCCCTGGTCAACGTGCAGGCCGGAGTCGCCGCACACATCATGGACAAGCGACCCGACCAGGCGAAGGAGGCACTGGCGCACGTCCGCGAGGCCAGCCGCTCGGCGCTCAACGAACTCCGCGCCACCGTGGGCCTGCTGAGGCAGAGCGGCGACCCGGAGGCGCCCACCGAGCCCGCCCCCGGCCTGGCCCGCCTCGACGAACTCGCCGACACCTTCCGCAACGCGGGACTTCCCGTCGAGGTCGCCCGCGCCGACCACGGCACCAGCCTCCCCGCCGCCGTCGATCTGGCCGCGTACCGCGTCATCCAGGAGGCACTCACCAATGTGCGCAAACACGCGGGCCCGGAGGCGAAGGCCGAGGTCAGCGTCGTACGCGTAGGCCCGAACGTGGAAGTGACCGTCCTCGACAACGGACCGGGACACGACGACGGACCGGAAGAGGGCGGCGGGCACGGGCTGCTCGGAATGCGCGAGCGGGTCACCGCGCTCGGCGGCAGCTGCACGACCGGTCCCCGGTACGGAGGCGGCTTCCGGGTCCATGCGATCCTTCCGGTCAAGAACCGCACGCCTGCGCTGGGAGGCTCCGCATGACCATCCGTGTCCTGCTGGTCGACGACCAGGCGCTGTTGCGCAGTGCGTTCCGCGTCCTCGTCGACTCCGAGCCCGACATGGAGGTCGTGGGCGAGGCGTCCGACGGCGCGGAGGCCGTGCGGCTCACCCGGGACACCCGCGCCGACGTGGTGCTGATGGACATCCGGATGCCCGGCACCGACGGGCTCGCCGCCACCCGGCTGATCAGCGCCGATCCCGGGCTCGCACACGTACGGGTGGTCATGCTGACGACCTTCGAGGTCGACGAGTACGTGGTCCAGTCGCTGCGCGCCGGCGCGTCCGGGTTCCTGGGGAAGGGGGCCGAGCCCGAGGAACTCCTCAACGCCATCCGGATCGCGGCGGGCGGCGAGGCGCTGCTGTCCCCGGCGGCCACCAAGGGCCTGATCGCCAAGTTCCTCGCGCAGGGCACCGGTGCGGACGAGGCGAGGGACCCCGCCCGCGCCGAACGGCTCGACGCGCTCACCGGACGCGAGCGCGAGGTCCTCGTCCAGGTAGCCGGAGGCCACTCCAACGACGAGATCGCCGAACGCCTCGAAGTCAGCCCGCTCACCGTGAAAACACACGTCAACCGCGCCATGGCCAAGCTCGGCGCCCGCGACCGGGCGCAACTCGTCGTCATCGCGTACGAGTCCGGGCTGGTACGTCCCAGGGTGGAATGACAGGTGCCGGACCCGGCAACGCGAACGCGGTCGAGGGGCACCTCGTACCACCGGGGTGCCCCTCGACCACGTACGAGCAGCGCGCGCGTTACGGCAGCGCCAGCATCCGCTCCAGCGCCAGCTTCGCGAACGCCTCCGTCTCCTTCTCCACCTCGATGCGGTTGACGAGGTTGCCCTCGGCCAGGGACTCCAGGGTCCAGACGAGGTGGGGGAGGTCGATGCGGTTCATGGTCGAGCAGAAGCAGACCGTCTTGTCGAGGAAGACGATCTCCTTGTCCTCGGGCGCGAAACGGTTCGCGAGTCGGCGGACCAGGTTCAGCTCGGTGCCGATGGCCCACTTGGAGCCGGCCGGAGCCGCCTCCAGGGCCTTGATGATGTATTCCGTGGAGCCGACGTAGTCCGCCGCGGCGACGACCTCGTTCTTGCACTCCGGGTGGACGAGGACGTTCACGCCGGGGATGCGCTCGCGGACGTCGTTCACCGAGTCCAGGCTGAAGCGGCCGTGGACCGAGCAGTGACCCCGCCACAGGATCATCTTCGCGTCGCGCAGCTGCTCGGTGGTGAGGCCGCCGTTCGGCTTGTGGGGGTTGTAGAGGACGCAGTCCTCCAGCGTCATCCCCATGTCACGGACGGCGGTGTTGCGGCCCAGGTGCTGGTCGGGGAGGAAGAGGACCTTCTCGCCCTGCTCGAACGCCCACTCCAGGGCCCGCTGGGCGTTGGAAGAGGTACAGATCGTGCCGCCGTGCTTGCCCGTGAACGCCTTGATGTCCGCGGAGGAGTTCATGTACGAGACGGGCACGACCTGCTCGGCCACCCCGGCCTCGGTCAGCACGTCCCAGCACTCCGCGACCTGCTCGGCCGTGGCCATGTCGGCCATCGAGCAGCCGGCCGCGAGATCGGGCAGGACGACCTTCTGGTCGTCGCTCGTCAGGATGTCCGCGGACTCCGCCATGAAGTGCACGCCGCAGAAGACGATGTACTCGGCCTCGGGGCGCGCGGCCGCGTCGCGGGCCAGCTTGAAGGAGTCACCCGTGACGTCCGCGAACTGGATGACCTCGTCGCGCTGGTAGTGGTGGCCGAGCACGAAGACCTTGTCCCCGAGCTTCTCCTTGGCCGCGCGGGCGCGCTCCACCAGGTCCGGGTCGGACGGCGAGGGCAGGTCGCCGGGACACTCGACGCCCCGCTCGCTCCTCGGGTCGGCCTCGCGGCCGAGCAGCAGCAGGGCGAGGGGCGTCGGCTGTACGTCGAGTTCCTGGGTCTGGGCGGTGGTCACGACACGCACCCTTTCTGTTCTGCGGCTCGCCGGACCGCGGGAGCGATCCGGCGGGTCATGCCGGGACAAGCCTTTTCGTCGAAATGACGCTATCTATCATAACCGCTTCACGTCATGTTGACGATGCCCATAGCGTCGATGTGACGTGAATCCCGGGCTGGTTGGGCCGTCCACAGCGCGCTGTTCGCTCTCCTGCGCATGTGCGAGCATGAAGAGGAAAGAAGACAGAACGGAAAGACAGACTCTCGGCCCGGAATGAATCCGCGGCCCCGGCGGTTGCAACTGTCGGCAAGCAGTCTCCGTACAACCCGGGAGAGAAGCAGATGTCCGTATCGGACGAGAAGACCACCGTGAGCGACGGCATCCTGCTGTCTGACGCCGCCGCGGGCAAGGTCAAGGCCCTGCTCGACCAGGAAGGCCGCGACGATCTGGCGCTGCGCGTCGCCGTTCAGCCCGGCGGCTGCTCCGGCCTGCGGTACCAGCTCTTCTTCGACGAGCGCTCCCTCGACGGCGATGTCGTCAAGGACTTCGGCGGCGTCAAGGTCGTCACCGACCGCATGAGCGCCCCGTACCTGGGCGGCGCGTCCATCGACTTCGTGGACACCATCGAGAAGCAGGGCTTCACGATCGACAACCCGAACGCGACGGGCTCCTGCGCCTGCGGTGACTCCTTCAGCTAGGACAGGTCCTAAGCCCCCGGCCCCGGCCGAACGACACGTACGAAGGCGGCGTCCCCCTCCGACAGGGACGCCGCCTTCGCGTATCAGCAGTCGCCGGACGCCTTCGCTACCGCGCCTGGGGAGTCTCCGGCGGCGCGCCCTGCACCTTCCCCTCCGGGATCGCCCTGCCGTCCGTCCCCACCACCTCGCGGTCGCCGAGCGGCTCGTCCAGGTGCACCGTCTTCTCGTAGAACTTCGCGATCAGGATGCAGTACTTGCCCTTCCACGGCGTCTCGGTCACGGTCACCGTCACCTTGTCCGCGCTCTCGCTCGCCTTCGCCGAGTAGTCCGCGCACACCCCGCCCGTGAAGCTCACGGTCAGATCCTTGCCGTCGGCCGTGTAGCCCTGCACCTCGACGTCCCGGGACGCCGGTGCCGCGGTCGGCTCATCGCTCGGCCCGCTCGGCCGCGGGCTGGGCGTCACGGTGGGTTCCGGTGACGTCAGATACTCCGGTTCGACCGCCGGATGCGTCACGGTGACGTCGGCGTCCGCGCCCGTCGGCCGTACCTCGAACAGCCAGGACGGCACCAGCGTCCGGTGCCCGGCCACGAAGTGCGACGCCAGCCCGAAGGTCGCCTTCTCGACGGCCACCGACTCCCGCTCGGGCACCACGGTCGACGCCGCGCACGGCGTCTCGTCGCGCTCCTTCAGCGGTACGGCGCCGGCGCAGTCGCCGGGCCCCTTGCGCGCGTCGCCCGAAGCCGCCCCGGACGCCGGCCCGTTCATCAGGTCCAGCGTCTCCCGCGCGCCGATCACGGGGTACGTGTCCCCCTTCACCAGCGTCTTCAACTGGCCGCTGCCGACCAGCACTTGACCGTCCGCGCCGACCTGGACACCGGTGGTCCAGCCGTACGTGGGCAGCCCGCCGACCTCCGGGTCCGCGTTCACCAGCCTTATGGCGCCCATGAGTTGGCTCGCGTCCAGCTTCGCGTCGTCCTGGCCCAGCGCCTTCAGGACGGGGGCGGCGGCCTTCTTCGCGGCGGCCTCGCTCACCGCGCGATCGCTCGCGGAGCCCGGGGTGTTCGGGGAGCCGGGGGTGCATACGGCACCCTTGCAGTTGTCGGTCCCGGGCGCGTACCGGCTGAACGTCCAGGAGCCGGGGGCCTGCCGGTTCACCTGCAGGCTCGGCCCGGAGCCGTCCTTGTCGGTACCGACCTTCCAGGTCTCGCCGGTCAGCTTCGGCGTCCCGGTGACGTCGAGGGCCGTCGCGAGGCGGGCCACCTCGGCCGCCGTGACCTTGCCCTCCGCCGCGTAGACGGGCGCGGAGTCCGGACCGGCGGGCAGCTCGCCGTCGGCGCGGTAGACGGTGCCGTAGGGATTCGGCTCGCCGGGCGCGATGCCGCCCGTACCGCCCGTGTCACCCGTACCGCCGTCCGTGTAGCCCTCGAGGGCGAGCGCCGGGGGAGTGCCGTCGCCGCCGGGGGTCCGGGAGCCGCCGTTTCCCCCGCCGCCGGAAGCGGTCGTGGCGACATACGCTCCGCCGCCCCCGACGAGCAGAACCGCGGCCGCGACCGAGGCGACGGCCACCGGGGAATACCGTCGGCGCGGCTTCGCCGTCTCGGCACCCTCCTCGGGGGGTTCGGTCGCTTCGTTGTCGGGTCGCTCGGTGCTCACCGCATCGCTCCTTCGGCTCCGCTGCTGCTGGAGGGTCGTACACCGCATCCCCTATACGGGGGACAGCGATGGGACGCAGCGAGGGAGCGCGCGGTTCCCTGTGGGCGCCGACTCGGCCGCCCCTTTCCGTGGGCGCCGACTGGGCCGCCCCTTTCCGGGTCCCGCTCAGTCGCCGTAGTCGGACATCGCGTCCAGGAGGCGGGCGGAGGTAGGAGGCACGGTCACCCCGTGGATGAGGGACGGGGACACCGGGAGGGGCTCGACCGGGACCGGAGCCGCCCAGTGCCGGGCCATCCGGGCGCCGTCGCCACGCAGTGACGCCAGATCGCCATCGAGGTCTTGCGAAGCCGAGCCGTGGACCTTGAGGTTCGTCATACTGGCACCGTAAGCACGGTGGGCGCCATGAAGAAAGATCTACTATCGGGTAGTTTCAGCCGCTTCGATGGGCCCGTGTCCACCGGGTAGCGTGAACTGTCAATCCCCTCCCCCCGCAGGAGCGTGTCCTCGCCGTGCGTATCGCAGTCACCGGCTCCATCGCCACCGACCACCTCATGACCTTCCCCGGCCGGTTCGCCGACCAGTTCGTCGCGGACCAGTTGCACACGGTCTCGCTGTCCTTCCTCGTCGACAACCTCGACGTACGCCGGGGCGGCGTCGGCGCGAACATCGCCTTCGGTATGGGGCAGCTCGGCACCGCGCCGATCCTGGTCGGGGCCGCGGGCGCCGACTTCGACGAGTACCGGGCGTGGCTGGACCGCCACGGCGTCGACACCGGCTCCGTGCGCATCTCCGAGGTGCTGCACACCGCCCGCTTCGTGTGCACCACCGACGCCGACCACAACCAGATCGGCTCCTTCTACACGGGCGCGATGAGCGAGGCCCGCCTGATCGAGCTCAAGGCCGTGGCGGACCGGGTCGGCGGGCTCGACCTCGTCCTCATCGGCGCGGACGACCCCGAGGCGATGCTGCGCCACACCGAGGAGTGCCGGTCCCGCCAGATCCCCTTCGCGGCGGACTTCTCGCAGCAGATCGCCCGCATGGGTGGCGACGAGATCCGGATACTGCTGGACGGGGCGACCTACCTCTTCTCGAACGAGTACGAGAAGGGGCTCATCGAGTCCAAGACCGGCTGGAGCGACGCCGAGATCCTCTCCAAGGTCGGCCACCGGGTGACCACCCTCGGCGCGCAGGGCGTGCGCATCGAGCGGGACGGCGAGGACCCGATCGAGGTCGGCTGCCCCGAGGAGGAGCGCAAGGCCGACCCGACGGGCGTCGGCGACGCGTTCCGCGCCGGCTTCCTGTCCGGGCTGGCCTGGGGCGTCTCCCTGGAGCGCGCCGCCCAGGTCGGCTGCATGCTCGCCACGCTGGTCATCGAGACGGTCGGCACCCAGGAGTACCAGCTGCGCCGGGCCCACTTCATGGAGCGCTTCACCAAGGCGTACGGTGACGAAGCGGCGGCGGAGGTCCAGGCCTACCTGGCCTGACCGGGACACCCGGCCCCGCCAGGCCCTGTCGGCCTAGGCCACCCGGCGGACCACATACACCGAGCCGTGGTCCGCCGGCTCCTCCCCGACGTACTCCTGCCCCCGCATCTCGCACCAGGCCGGAATGTCCAGCCGGGCCGCCTCGTCGTCCGAGAGGACGCGGACGAGGCCGCCCACGGGCACATCACCGATGACCTTGGCCAGCTCGATCACCGGGATCGGGCACCGCTTGCCGAGGGCGTCCACGACGAGGGCGTCGTCCCGTACGGTCGCCGCGGGCGTCGGCGCCCCCAGCTTCTCCCGTACCGCCGAGACCGCGACCGGCAGCACGGACAGGAAACGGTCGACGTCCTCGGACGGCGTGTCCGGCGGCAGCGACACCCGGACGTTGCCCTCGGTCAGCACACCCATCGCCTTCAGGACATGGCTGGGGGTCAGCGTGCTGCTCGTACAGGAGGAGCCGGAGGAGACCGAGAAACCCGCGCGGTCGAGTTCGTGCAGCAGTGTCTCTCCGTCGACATAGAGACAGGAGAAGGTGACGATCCCCGGAAGCCGCCGCTCCGCGTCGCCGACCACCTCCACGTCCGGCACCAGCTGCGGGACCCGTACCCGGATCCGGTCCGTCAGTTCCCGCAGCCGTACCGCCTCCGCGGCCGCCTCCGCGCGTACGGCGCGCAGCGAGGCCGCCGCCGCCACGACGGCGGGGATGTTCTCGAAGCCGGCCGCCCGGCCCGACTCCCGCTCGTCCACCGGCCCTTGGGGCGCGAACCGCACCCCCTTGCGCACGACCAGCAGCCCGACCCCCGAAGGGCCGCCCCATTTATGGGCGCTCGCCGCCAGCAAGGACCAGTCGCCCTCGACGCGCCCCCAGCCCAGCGACTGCGCCGCGTCCACCAGCAGCGGCACCCCCGCCGCCCGGCACGCCTGAGCGACCGCCGCCACCGGCTGCTGGGTGCCCACCTCGTGGTTGGCGGACTGGAGACAGGCGAGCGCGGTGTCGGGGCGCAGGGCGGTGGCGTACGAGGAAGGGGACACCATGCCCGCACGGTCGACCGGGACCTGGGTCACCGTGCCGCCCGCCGCCTCGTGAACGTCTGCCGAATGGAGTACCGACGAATGTTCGACGGCTGACACGATCAGGTGGGATCCGATGCGTCGGCGGCCCGCGAGGGCGCCCTCGATCCCGGAGTGGACCGCCCGGGTACCGGACGAGGTGAACGCCAGTTCGTCGGGGCGGCAGCCCACCGCGTCGGCCGCCGCCTCGCGCGCCGCGTCGAGCAGCAACCGGGCCCGCCTCCCCTCGCGGTAGAGCCGGGCGGGGTCGGCCCACCCCTCGTCGAGCGAGGCCTGCAGGGCCTGTCGGGCCACGGGGTGCAGCGGAGCCGCGGACGCGGCGTCGAAGTAGGACACGCCACCACGCTAACTCCTGCTCCGGAGGAGGTGTCAGAAGGCGTCCGGAGCGGGGCATTCCGGGGGTCCAAGGGCGCTCATCAGAACAAACAGCACTCCTTCGGGGAGTCGGACGGCGCGTTGGGCACCCTCCCCGCGCGACCCCAAATAGCGTCCAGTAGGGTTTGGTCCGCATAAACATCCAAACCCCTGCCCGTGTGCCAGGGCGGCGAGCGACCAGCGAGTAGGCCGTAGCCAACCAGCGCGGGCGAGACTCTCGGGAAGGCGCTACGTGAGTCCCAACGGCTCCGACCGCTCGCCGCGGCGCCCGATGCGGCGGAAGCTGCTGCAGGCACTGACTGCGGGCCTGGTCCTGGCGACCGCCACCGGTTGCACATACAAGGACTTCCCCCGCCTTGGTATGCCCACCCCGACCACGGAAGAGGCTCCGCGGATCCTCTCCCTCTGGCAGGGCTCGTGGGCGGCCGCGCTCGCCACGGGCGTGCTGGTCTGGGGCCTGATCCTGTGGAGCGTGATCTTCCACCGGCGCAGCCGCACCAAGGTCGAAGTCCCTCCGCAGACCCGGTACAACATGCCCATCGAGGCGTTGTACACCGTGGTCCCGCTCATCATCGTCTCGGTGCTGTTCTACTTCACCGCCCGCGACGAGACGAAGCTCCTCAGCCTCGACGAGAAGCCCGACGTCACGGTCAACGTGGTCGGCTTCCAGTGGAGCTGGGGCTTCAACTACATCGAGGACGTCCCCGGTTCCACCGGGAACGCCAAGACAAACAAGAACCTGGCCGCCATTCCGGACCGGTTCAAGAAGGACTTCCCGGCGAACGCCGGCGGTGTCTACGACGTCGGCACGCCCAGCTCGCGGAATCCGCAGACGGGCAACCCCGGTCCGACCCTCGTGCTCCCCAAGGGCAAGACGGTCCGCTTCGTCCTCACTTCACGTGACGTCATCCACTCCTTCTGGGTGGTGCCGTTCCTGATGAAGCAGGACGTCATTCCGGGGCACACCAACTCCTTCCAGGTGACCCCCAACAAGGAGGGCACCTTCCTGGGCAAGTGTGCTGAGCTGTGCGGCGTCGACCACTCCCGGATGCTCTTCAACGTGAAGGTCGTCTCCCCCGAGCGCTACGAGGCCTACCTCAAGGAGCTCGCGGCGAAGGGACAGACCGGTTACGTCCCGGCCGGCATTGAGCAGACGGGCCACGAGAAGAACCGGGAGACGAACAACCTGTGAGCATCCTCAACGAACCCCAGGGTGCTGCCGAAGCCGAAGACTCGTACGAGAACGAGCTGCCGGTACGGCGCAAGCAGCCCGGCAACGTCGTGATCAAGTGGCTCACCACCACTGACCACAAGACGATCGGCACGCTGTATCTGGTCACGTCGTTCGCGTTCTTCTGCATCGGCGGCGTCATGGCGCTGTTCATGCGCGCCGAACTGGCCCGTCCCGGCACGCAGATCATGTCGAACGAGCAGTTCAACCAGGCGTTCACGATGCACGGCACGATCATGCTGCTGATGTTCGCGACGCCGCTGTTCGCCGGTTTCACGAACTGGATCATGCCGCTGCAGATCGGCGCGCCCGACGTGGCGTTCCCGCGGCTGAACATGTTCGCTTACTGGCTCTACCTGTTCGGCTCGCTCATCGCGGTCGGCGGCTTCCTCACCCCGCAGGGTGCGGCCGACTTCGGCTGGTTCGCCTACAGCCCGCTGTCGGACGCGGTCCGCTCGCCGGGCATCGGCGCCGACATGTGGATCATGGGTCTGGCCTTCTCCGGCTTCGGCACGATCCTCGGTGCGGTCAACTTCATCACCACGATCATCTGCATGCGCGCTCCCGGCATGACGATGTTCCGCATGCCGATCTTCGTGTGGAACGTGCTGCTCACCGCGGTTCTGGTGCTGCTGGCGTTCCCGGTACTGGCCGCCGCGCTGTTCGCCCTGGAGGCGGACCGTAAATTCGGTGCCCATATCTTCGACGCCGCAAATGGCGGAGCATTGCTCTGGCAACACCTCTTCTGGTTCTTCGGCCATCCAGAGGTGTACATCATCGCCCTGCCATTCTTCGGAATCATTTCCGAGGTCATCCCGGTGTTCTCCCGCAAGCCGATGTTCGGCTACATGGGTCTCATCGGCGCCACCATCGCCATTGCCGGTCTGTCCGTGACCGTGTGGGCGCACCACATGTACGTCACCGGTGGCGTACTACTCCCGTTCTTCTCCTTCATGACGTTCCTCATCGCCGTCCCAACAGGCGTGAAGTTCTTCAACTGGATCGGAACGATGTGGAAGGGCTCGTTGTCCTTCGAGACACCGATGCTCTGGGCGGTCGGATTCCTGATCACCTTCACCTTCGGTGGTCTGACCGGCGTCATCCTGGCCTCGCCGCCGATGGACTTCCACGTCTCGGACTCGTACTTCGTGGTGGCGCACTTCCACTACGTGATCTTCGGTACGGTCGTGTTCGCGATGTTCTCCGGCTTCCACTTCTGGTGGCCGAAGTTCACCGGCAAGATGCTCGACGAGCGGCTCGGAAAGATCACCTTCTGGACGCTGTTCGTGGGCTTCCACGGCACGTTCCTGGTGCAGCACTGGCTGGGTGTCGAGGGCATGCCGCGTCGCTACGCGGACTACCTCGCCGCCGACGGCTTCACCGCGCTGAACACGATCTCGACGATCAGCTCGTTCCTGCTCGGCCTGTCGATCCTGCCGTTCTTCTACAACGTGTGGAAGACCGCCAAGTACGGCAAGAAGGTCGAGGTCGACGACCCGTGGGGCTACGGTCGTTCGCTCGAGTGGGCCACGTCCTGCCCGCCGCCGCGGCACAACTTCCTCACCCTGCCGCGGATCCGTTCCGAATCCCCGGCCTTCGATCTGCATCACCCGGAGATCGCCGCTCTCGACCAGCTTGAGAACCACGGTCACGGTGGCAAGGCCCTCGCTGGTGGCAAGGAGGCCGGCAAGTGAAGGTCCAAGGCAAGATGTTCCTCTGGCTCGCCGCCTTCATCCTCGTCATGGCGATCGTCTATGGCGTGTGGTCGAAGGAGCCGGCCGGCACCACCGCGCTCTTCCTGGCCTTCGGCCTGAGCGTGATGATCGGCTACTACCTCGCCTTCACGGCCCGGCGTGTCGACGCGCTCGCGCAGGACGACAAGGAGGCCGACGTCGCGGACGAGGCCGGCGAGGTGGGCTTCTTCAGCCCGCACAGCTGGCAGCCGCTCTCGCTCGCCGTCGGTGGCGCGCTCGCCTTCATGGGCGTCGTCTTCGGCTGGTGGCTGCTGTACTTCTCGCTGCCGATCATCCTGATCGGCCTGTGGGGCTGGGTCTTCGAGTACTACCACGGTGACAACCGCACGCAGTAGTACGTACTCGTACGCGGCCCTGTAGCACGCGCTGAACGCCCGGGAACCCGGACACTCCGTGAGGAGGGTCCGGGTTCCCTCGTTCGGCGCACATCCCGTCCCTCGCACGGCTCACTCGCCGCGCCGTAACCGACGGGGGTTCATAGCGTGAAACCATGAACCACTCTCCGCGAATCCGTACGGTCGTCAGCTGCGCCACGCTGGTGGTCGCTCTCGGCGCGGCCGCCACCGCCTGCGACTCCGACGGCCATCCCCTCTCGGCCAGGCCGTACGACGCGGCGGGTCAGATCTCCTTCAGCGGCCCGGACGAGAACCAGAAGGTCGACCCCGACAAGCCCCTGGAGATCACCGCCACGGGTGACGACGGACGCATCACCGATGTGACGGCCATCGACACGTCGGGGCGGTACGTGGCGGGCGAGCTCTCCGCCGACGGCAGCCGCTGGCACAGCACCTCACCGCTGGCCGCGGGCGCCCATTACACGGTGCGGGTGAGCACGGAGGACGCGGACGGTGCCGCCGGCCGCCAGATCATCGCCTTCGACACCAGCACGCCCAAGACCAAGAAGGCCCTCGACGTGACCTTCGGGCCCGGGGCGGGCGAATACGGCGTCGGCCAGCCTGTCACCGCCGTACTCAGCGCCCCCATCAAGGACAAAGCCGCCCGCGCGGTCGTCGAGGGCGCCCTCAGGATCGACTCGGAGCCCGCGGTGGAGGGCGCCTGGCACTGGGTCGACGACAAGACGCTGCACTACCGCCCCAAGGAGTTCTGGCCCGCCCAGGCCACCATCCAGGCGCACAGCAACCTGAAGGGCCTCAAGGTCGCCGAACGCCTCTGGGGCGGCGAGGCGAAGCCCCTGCAGCTCACCACCGGCAACCGCCTCATCGCCGTCACGGACGCCGCCACGCACCGCATGACGGTCTACGAGAACGACCAGGCGATCAAGCAGATCCCCGTCACCACCGGCAAGCCCGGTTTCGAGACCCGCAACGGCGTCAAGGTGGTGCTCGGCAAGGAGTACTTCGTACGCATGCGCGGTACCACCGTCGGTATCGCGGAGGGCACTTCGGACTCGTACGACCTGCCCGTGTACTACGCGACCCGCGTGACCTGGAGCGGCGAGTACGTGCACGCGGCGCCCTGGTCGGTCGGCCAGCAGGGGTTGGCGAACGTCAGCCACGGCTGCACCGGGATGAGTACCGCCAACGCCAAGTGGTTCTTCGAGCACGTGCGCGAGGGCGACATCGTGAAGGTCCAGAACTCCAAGGGCAAGATCATGGACCTGTTCGGCAACGGTTTCGGCGACTGGAACCTCGACTGGCAGAACTGGCTCAGCGGCAGCGCCCTGATGGCGCACGGCCCTGAGAGCCCGTTCGCTGCGGACAGCGCCCGGCTGCGCCCCGAGCCAGTGTGAAGCGGGGGCGCGGGGAGCGCCCCCTCAGGGGCACGGAGCTGTGACACGTGCGACTCCGCCGCGTGGGCGCGACCAGCCCCAACGACCCGCAGGCGCGCAGCGCACCCGCCGCCCCGAGCCCTCACGCGCCCAGGAGGGCCTTACGCCGCAACAGAGAGGCCAGGGCGGACGCGAACTCGACAGGGTCCACCGGCAGTGTCACGGCGGCATCCGCACGGCTCCACGTGGCCAGCCAGGCATCCTGCGGGCGCCCGATGAGCACCAGGACGGGCGGGCAGTTGAAGATCTCGTCCTTGAGCTGCCGGCAGAGACCCATTCCGCCCATCGGGACGGCCTCGCCGTCCAGCACGCAGACGTCGATCCCGCCCTTGCCCATCTCCGTCAGGACCGCCGCGTGCGTGGCGCACTCGATGAACTCGACGGCGGGGACGTCCGGAGCTGGCCGGCGCCCGGTGGCGAGCCGCACCTGCTCCCGGGTCTGGGAGTCGTCGCTGTAGACCAGCACCGTGGCGGTCGGCTGCATTGTTCCTCCACGCATCTAAGAAGCACAGCTTTGGTCGGGAACTCCGGGTACCGATGGCGCGGATGCTACCCCTTCAAACACGTCGTCAACACCGGTTCGGACAGGGCTTCGATGGGCCATACGGGCTGGACACACCCCACGGACACCCCGAACGGCACCCCCGGGCGTGAGGGCGGGATAAGCGACCGACATAATGTCGGTCGTGGCGACAGCAACGACAGTAGAAACCGGGCACGCGCACCCGTCGGTCAATCGACCGAACCTCACCAGCGTCGGAACCATCATCTGGCTGAGTTCCGAGCTGATGTTCTTCGCGGCCCTCTTCGCGATGTACTTCACCCTGCGATCGGTGACCGGGCCGGAACACTGGAAGGAGATGGCGGACCATCTCAACTTCCCGTTCTCGGCGACGAACACCACGATCCTGGTGCTCTCTTCCCTGACCTGCCAGCTCGGCGTATTCGCCGCCGAGCGCGGGGACGTGAAGAAGCTCCGGATGTGGTTCATCGTCACCTTCGTGATGGGTGCGATCTTCATCGGCGGTCAGATCTTCGAGTACACCGAACTGGTCAAGAAGGACGGGCTCTCGCTCTCCTCCGACCCGTACGGCTCGGTGTTCTACCTGACCACCGGCTTCCACGGCCTGCACGTGACGGGCGGGCTCATCGCCTTCCTGTTTGTCCTCGGCCGCACATACGCGGCCAAGAGGTTCACTCACGAGCAGGCGACCGCCGCCATCGTCGTGTCCTACTACTGGCACTTCGTCGATGTCGTCTGGATCGGCCTCTTCGCCACGATCTACATGATCAAGTAATCGGGCCCACCGCCCGAAACATCCAGAAGCATCGACGCAGAAGATCCTGACACCGGGGTAATCCGTGAAAAAGCTCTCCGCACGACGACGCCATCCGCTGGCGGCGGTCGTCGTCCTACTCCTCGCGCTGGCGGCCACCGGGGGGCTGTACGCCGCGTTCGCACCCGCGAGCAAGGCGCAGGCCGATGAAACCGCCCAGTCCCTCGCCATCGACGAGGGCAAGAAGCTCTACGCCGTCGGCTGCGCAAGCTGCCACGGATCCGGCGGTCAGGGGTCCTCCGACGGGCCGAGCCTGGTGGGCGTGGGCGCCGCGGCCGTCGACTTCCAGGTCGGCACCGGCCGTATGCCGGCGCAGCAGCCGGGCGCGCAGGTCCCGAAGAAGAAGGTCATCTACTCGCAGGCCGAGATCGACCAGCTCGCGGCGTTCATCGCCTCGCTCGGTGCCGGTCCCACGATCCCGACCGAGAGCCAGGTCAGTCCCGAGGGCGCGGACATCGCCAAGGGCGGCGAACTCTTCCGCACCAACTGCGCCCAGTGCCACAACTTCACCGGCAAGGGTGGCGCGCTCACGCACGGCAAGTTCGCGCCGAGCCTTGAGGGTGTCGACCCGAAGCACATCTACGAGGCCATGCAGACCGGCCCGCAGAACATGCCGTCCTTCCCCGACACCACGCTGACGGAGAAGAACAAGAAGGACATCATCGCGTACCTCGACGCGGTCAACAGTGACGAGACCGTGGACCCCGGTGGCCTGAGCCTGGGTGGCCTCGGGCCGGTCAGCGAAGGCCTGTTCGGCTGGGTCTTCGGTCTGGGCAGCCTGGTCGCCGTCGCCATCTGGGTCGCCGCTCGGACCGCAAAGGCCAAGAAGTCATGAGTAGCCAAGACAATCCACAAGAGAACCTGCCCGCTGAGCAGGCCGACGAGCACGGTCACGGCACGGTAGCCGTCACGGGCGAGACGAACCCGTTCGCGGACCCGGGCCTGCCGCCCCACGAGCACCGCATCCAGGACATCGACGAGCGGGCCGCCAAGCGGTCGGAGCGCGTCGTCGCCTTCCTGTTCACGCTGTCGATGCTCGCCACGGTGGGCTTCATCGCCTCGTTCGTGGCGATCCCGGCCGACCAGTCGATCTACGTCTTCCCGATCGGCCACATCAGCGCGTTGAACTTCGCGCTGGGCATGACCCTCGGCGTGGCGCTGTTCGCGATCGGCGCGGGCGCGGTCCACTGGTCCCGCACTCTGATGTCCGACGTGGAGTTCACTGACGAGCGTCACGCGATCGAGGCGCCGGAGGAGGTCAGGGCCAAGGTCCTGGACGACTTCCAGCAGGGCGCCAAGGAGTCCGGGTTCGGCCGCCGCAAGCTGATCCGCAACACGATGTTCGGTGCGCTGACCCTGGTTCCGCTCTCCGGCGTCGTGCTGCTGCGCGACCTCGGCCCGCTGCCCGGGACCAAGCTGCGGCACACGATGTGGCGCAAGGGACTGCAGCTCGTCAACATGAACACGAACGAGCCGCTGCGTCCCTCGGACATCGCCGTCGGTTCGCTCACCTTCGTCAAGCCCGAGGGCCTGGAAGAGCACGACGAGGACTTCCAGAAGGAGATCGCGAAGGCGGCCGTGATGATCGTCCGGATCCAGCCGGACAACATCAAGGACAAGCAGGAACTCGCGTGGGGCTACGAGGGAATCGTGGCCTACTCGAAGATCTGCACCCACGTCGGTTGCCCGATCTCCCTGTACGAGCAGCAGACGCACCACGTACTCTGCCCGTGCCACCAGTCCACCTTCGACCTCTCCGACGGTGCCCGAGTGATCTTCGGCCCGGCCGGTCACGCCCTGCCGCAGCTGCGCATCGGTGTGAACGAAGAGGGCTACCTCGAGGCGCTCGGCGACTTCGATGAGCCCGTCGGTCCTGCCTTCTGGGAGCGCGGATGAGCACTACGCCCAAAACCGATGCGCGTTCTTCGCGCGACAAGGCGCCCGCAGGTGAGCGGGTCGCCGACTGGGCCGACGGTCGTCTGGGGATCTACTCCCTGGCCAAGACCAACATGCGCAAGATCTTCCCCGACCACTGGTCGTTCATGCTGGGTGAGGTCTGCCTCTACAGCTTCATCATCATCATCCTCACGGGTGTGTATCTGACGCTGTTCTTCCACCCGTCGATGAACGAGGTGACGTACCACGGCAGCTACGTCCCGCTCCAGGGACAGCTGATGTCCGAGGCGTTCAACTCGACCATGCACATCTCCTTCGATGTGCGCGGTGGTCTGCTGATCCGGCAGATCCACCACTGGGCGGCGCTGATCTTCCTCGCCGGCATGTTCGTGCACATGATGCGTGTGTTCTTCACGGGCGCGTTCCGCAAGCCCCGTGAGATCAGCTGGCTGTTCGGCTTCCTGCTGTTCGTCCTGGGCATGTTCACCGGCTTCACCGGTTACTCGCTCCCGGACGACCTGCTCTCCGGCACCGGTGTCCGCTTCATGGAGGGCGCCATCCTGTCCGTGCCGATCGTGGGCACGTACCTCTCGTTCTTCCTCTTCGGCGGCGAGTTCCCGGGCGGCGACTTCGTGGCCCGCTTCTACTCGGTGCACATCCTGCTGCTGCCGGGCCTCATGCTCGGCCTGTTGGTCGGTCACCTGATTCTGGTCTGGTACCACAAGCACACGCAGTTCGCGGGCCCCGGAAAGGCGAACAACAACGTCGTCGGCATGCCGCTGCTGCCGGTCTACACGGCCAAGGCCGGAGGCTTCTTCTTCCTGGTCTTCGGTGTCATCGCGGCCGTCGCGGCGATCGCCTCGATCAACCCGATCTGGTCCATGGGCCCCTACCGTCCGGACCAGGTGTCCACCGGTGCGCAGCCCGACTGGTACATGGGCTTCTCCGAGGGCCTGATCCGTGTCATGCCGGGCTGGGAGATCAACTTCTGGGGCCACACGCTCGTCCTGGGTGTGTTCATCCCGCTGGTGATCTTCCCGCTGGTCCTGGTCGCGATCGCGGTGTACCCGTTCATCGAGTCCTGGATCACCGGCGACAAGCGCGAGCACCACATCCTGGACCGCCCGCGCAACGCCCCGACCCGGACCGCGTTCGGTGCCGCCTGGATCAGCTGGTACTTCGTCATGCTCGTCGGTGGTGGAAACGACATCTGGGCGACGCACTTCCATCTGTCGATCAACTCGATCACCTGGTTCGTGCGCATCGGATTCTTCGTGGTGCCGGTGCTGGTGTTCCTCGCCACCAAGCGGATCTGCCTCGGCCTCCAGCGCCGCGACAAGGACAAGGTGCTGCACGGCCGCGAGTCGGGCATCATCAAGCGTCTGCCGCACGGTGAGTTCATCGAGGTGCACGAGCCGCTCGGCCCGGAAGCGCTGCACACGCTCACCGCGCACGAGCAGTACCAGCCCGCCGAGATCGGCCCGACGGTCGACGAGAACGGTGTCGAGCGCAAGGTGAAGGGCACGCAGAGGCTGCGCGCCAAGCTCAGCAAGGGCTACTACGGGGAGAACAACCAGATCCCCAAGCCCACGGTCGAGGAGTACGAGGAGATCACGAGCGGCCACGGCCACCACTGATCCTCTGACCGATCCTCATCGATCACCACGATCGCCACGGCAAGAGCCCCCGTCCATTGCATGGACGGGGGCTCTTTGCCGCCTCCGGGCCTGGATAGGGTGTTCTCATCTACAGGTGTCCCTGTCCAGGACGGACGGGACGGACCCAGGAGCGGCTTATGAGCGCTGTGAACCCCGCTGGAGGCAATACCGCGGCGGGCCGTTCCTGGCCCGAGGTACTGAACGGCCTGCTCGACGGCCGTGACCAGAGCGCGGACAACACGGCCTGGGCGATGGACCGCATCATGCGCGGCGAGGCGACGGACGCGCAGATCGCCGGTTTCGTGGTGGCGCTGCGGGCCAAAGGCGAGACGGTCGAGGAGATCTCCGGTCTGGTCCGGGCGATGTACGACCACGCGAACGTGATCGAGGTGCCGGGGGAGACCGTCGACATCGTCGGTACGGGCGGCGACGGCGCGAAGACCGTCAACATCTCCACGATGTCGGCGATCGTCGTGGCCGGCACCGGTGCCAAGGTCGTCAAGCACGGCAACCGGGCCGCGTCCTCGGCGTCCGGTGCCTCGGACGTCCTGGAGAAGCTCGGCGTCAATCTGGAGCTGCCGCTGAAGCGGGTGGCCGAGGTGGCCGAGGAGGCCGGGATCACCTTCTGCTTCGCGGTCAAGTTCCACCCGGCGCTGCGTCATGTGGCGGCGGCGCGGGGGCAGTTGGGGATCCGGACGGTCTTCAACGCCCTCGGTCCGCTGACGAACCCGGCGCGGGTACGGGCGCAGGCGGTCGGCGTCGCGGATCCGCGCATGGCGCCGATCGTGGCTGGCGTGTTCGCCGAGCGCGGTAACTCCTCGCTGGTCTTCCGCGGTGACGACGGCCTGGACGAGCTGACCACCACGTCGACGTCGAAGGTGTGGGTCGTCCGTGACGGCAAGGTCCAGGAGGAGCGCTTCGACCCCCGTGACGTCGGCCTCGACCTCGTCCCGGTGGAGGCCCTGCGGGGCGCTGACGCCTCGTACAACGCCGATGTCGCCCGTCGGCTGTTGAACGGTGAGACGGGGCCCGTGCGGGACGCCGTGTTGCTGAACTCGGCGGCGGCGCTGGTCGCCCTCTCGCCGGGCGAGGCGCCGCTTGCGGAGCAGCTGCGCGTCGGCATGGCGAAGGCGGCGGAGGCGATCGATTCCGGGGCGGCGAAGGCGGCGCTGGAGCGGTGGGTGGCGGCCAGCAACGCGTAGCGCCCGCGGCGGCGGGGGTGGGGCTTGTTCTCGCCCCCGCCGCCCGCACCCGTCCCCTCCTTGAGCCCCCAAGGAGGCGGGGGCGTGGTCCTCCTCCCCGTCCCGGTATCCGGACATGGGGGTTGCGCCCGGGAGGCCGTGTGGCAAGATGCTGCGCAGGTCATGAGCGACAGCCATCAGGCCCCGGCCGGCTGTCCGGCAACCCTCCGTCCGTGGCGGGGTGCCCCGGGTGAAGACCAGGCCGTAGGCAGCGAGGTCTACGGCAAGCGCGGACCCCTCGCACTCTTTGAGTGGGCACCAGGGGTCCTGGTCGTTCGAGGGAGCCCTCTGTGAGCAAGCGAATGCGATAGGGCTAGAGCCCCGCCTCCGCGTACCCCTTTTTCGCCTTTTCCTGTGCTGTTGACGCCCCGGCCGGGCTGTCCGGCGCAGCGATTCCGCCTGCCTCTCACAGGAGCTCGCCATGTCTGTCTCCGTCATTGCCGCCGACCAGTCCGTTTGCGCCCCGCTGCCCGTTCTGGGGCGGGATGTCACCGTCCCGCTGGTCACCGGCGGCGAGGTCACCTACGCCGCGCTCGACTACGCCGCCAGCGCCCCGGCCCTGCAGCGGGTGTGGGACGACGTGGCCGCGTATGCCCCGTACTACGGCAGCGTGCACCGAGGCGCCGGATACCTGTCCCAGCTGTCCACCGATCTCTTCGAGAACGCCCGCAGGACCGTCACGGAGTTCCTGGACTGCCGGGAGGGCGACCAGGTCGTCTTCACCCGGTCGACCACCGACTCGCTCAATCTGCTGGCCGCCACCCTTCCGGCCGACTGCCAGGTCTTCGTCTTCGAGACCGAGCACCACGCCTCGCTGCTGCCGTGGAAGGACGCGCGGGTGACGTACCTCGACGCGCCCCGCACCCCGAGGCAGGCCGTGACCACCCTGGAGCGTGCCCTCGCCGACCGTGACCCCTACGGTCCGGCCCTCGTCTGTGTGACCGGCGCCTCGAACGTCACCGGCGAGCTGTGGCCCGTGCGTGAGCTCGCCGCCGCGGCGCACGCGCACGGCGCCCGGATCGTCCTCGACGCCGCCCAGCTCGCTCCGCACCACCGCGTGTCGGTACGGGACCTCGACGTCGACTGGGTCGCCTTCTCCGGGCACAAGCTGTACGCGCCGTTCGGCTCCGGCGTCCTCGCGGGCCGCTCCGACTGGCTGCGTGAGGCCGAGCCGTACCTCGCCGGTGGCGGCGCCAGCCGCAAGGTCACGCGGCGTACGGACGGCGGGGTGGACGTGGAGTGGCACGAGAGCGCGGCCCGGCACGAGGCCGGCTCACCGAACGTCATCGGCGCGTACTCGATCGCGTCCGCCTGCAAGGCGCTCACCGAGGCGGGTTTCGACACGCTTGTCGCCCGTGAGCAGCAGCTCATCGCGGCCGTCCGCGCGGGGCTCGCCGAGGTTCCCGAGGTGCGTGTCCTGTCCCTCTTCGGTGACGACGCCCCACGGGTCGGCGTCATCTCCTTCGTCGTCGAGGGCTGGAACAGCTCGCACTTCGCGGCGGCACTCTCCGCGGAGTACGGCATCGGGGTGCGCGACGGACTCTTCTGCGCCCATCCGCTGGTGCGCACGCTCCTCGGCAGCGACCCGGGGACCCAGGGGGAGTGCGGCGCGCCCGAGGCCGCGCCGGGGGAGAAGTCCCTCAACGCGATCCGTGTCAGCTTCGGGGCGGGTACGCCGGACGAGCACGTGGAGCGATTCGTACGGGCCGTGGGGGAGTTGGTCCGGGACGGTGCGAAGTGGAACTACCGCACGGAGGACGGGCGTTGCGTGCCCGCCGTTTGAGGTGACTGCGGGTGGCTGGGGGCTTGGGTGGTGAGTTCGCCCCCGCCGCCCCTACCCGTCCCATCCGTACCTGGGGGCTCCGCCCCCAGACCCCCGTTCGGCCTGAACGGCCTCGTCCTCAAACGCCGGACGGGCTGGAAGTGGTCAGGGGCGCGGGGCTGTGACATTGTGCGGCTCCGCCGCGTGGGCGCGCCCAGCCCCCACTGCCCCGCAGCAAAAGAACCACCGCCGGGGGTCCGGGGGCGGAGCCCCCGGGGACGGGACGGGTAGGGGCGGCGGGGGCGAGGAACCTAACCGTCCAGCCCGATCGCGAACGCCGCCTCCAGGTCGTGCTGGGAGTACGTACGGAACGCGACATGCGTGTCCGTCGCCTCGACGCCGGGAATCTTGCTGATCTTGCCGGGGATGACATCGGCGAGATCGTCGTGAGCCTTCACCCGGACCATGGCGATCAGATCGTAGGTACCGGTGACGGAGAAGACCTCGCTGACACTGTCCAGCGCGGCGATCGACTCGGCGATCTCGGGGATCCGGTCCACGCTGGTCTTGATGAGCACGATCGCGGTGATCACGGCTGGTTTTCTCCCTCGGGGGCCGCGGCTGGGGTTTTCACTCTAGTCGCACGCCCATAGCGCACCCACGCGTAGCCGAAGCCCAGGGAGAAGCCCACCAGGTGGGCCAGGTACGCCACCCCCGGGCCCTGGGCGGCCTGGCCCGCCGCCAGCCACTGCAGGGTCACCCAGAAGGGCAGTACGACCCAGGCGGGGAAGCGCAGCGGCAGGAAGAAGAGGAACGGGAAGAGACTGGTCACCCGGGCCCGGGGGAACAGGTACAGGAACGCGCCGAGGACCGCGGAGATCGCCCCCGAGGCGCCGACCAGGCTCTGCTCGGAGTCGGAATGGGCGATCGCGTAGCCCAGCAGGGCGAGGTAGCCGCAGCCCACGTAGAAGAGGGCGAACTCGAAGTGGCCCATGCGTTCCTCGGCCATCGCTCCGAAGACGTAGAAGAAGAGCATGTTCCCCAGGAGGTGGAGCCAGCTGCCGTGGATGAACAGGGCCGTCGCGGGAGTGAGCGCGGCGTTCGGGATTCCGCTGAGGAGTTCGGCGGGCACCACGCCCCAGCGCCGGAAGTAGGTTCGCTGGGCGACCAGCAGTTCGTCCCCCGTGCCGTACGTCGTATTGAATCCCGACGCAGGGCCGATCAGGAAGATCAGGCAGCACACGACGATCAGCCCGTACGTCACCGGCGCGGACTGACCCCGCGCCGCCCTGCCGACCGTCCTGCTCCACTTGCTGATCATGCAACAGAGCATGACGTAACAGGACCTAAGCGCACAGAGTGCCTCGCCGCCATGGACGGCCGAGCGTCGAGTACCCGCCAGGCCGTAGGGTTACGAGCCACACGCACCAGGGAGACTGGCGCTGGACGGACACTAGAAGGAAAGCGACTGCCACATGACGGTTCCCCTGCCGACCGCCGAGACTCGCTGGCGCTGCACGCTCTGCGGCAACCTCACGCGATTCGACGTGACCCGCTCCTCCAAGGTCGTCGAGTATGTGCACCTCGACCTGGCTGGTGAGCCGAGCGTCGAGGAGCGCAAGGTGGTCAGTGAGACCATCGAGTCGGTGCGTTGCCGCTGGTGCAACGCGGTGGATCAGGTGGAACTGGTGGACAGGCCGGGCGCCGGCTCCTGAGGGAGCGGGCCCCGCACAGACATTGGGGTGACGGATGGCGGAGACCACAGGCGGGGAGCCGGACGACGGCGCCGCTGAGGTGCTCGACCGTCCGCTGCCCGACGGCGTGCGACGTCGTGTCGTACAGATCGTGTCGGACGGGTTCGGTGGGTTGACCGTCTCCGAACTGCCTGCCCCTTTGCGGCAGTACGCCCGGTTCACCCCGAGTCGGCGGGCCAAGTTCGCCGGCAATGCCATGGCCACGGCGCTGGAGAGCGAACCGCTGTTCAGGCAGCGCATCGCCGAGAAGCTGAGAGAGGCCCAGCCGGAGCTCGTCGGCGCTCTCGACTCGGGTGCGCCGCCCCCTGCCGCGGATCCGCTGGACGTGGCGGCCGCGGCCTATGTGCTGCGCCCCACGGGCTGGGTGAAGCTGGTCACCGCGGCGGGCGAGGAGGCCCTGCGCGCGGACGCGGAGCGCGCCGACGAGGAGAGCCGCGCCGAGCTGGAGCGGCTGCGCGCGGAGCTCGCGGCGGCGCGGGGGCAGACCAAGGCCGAAACCGAGCGGCTGCGTACGGAGCTTGAGTCGGCGCGCAAGGAAGCCGAATCGCTTCACCGCAAGCTGCGCGGCGCGCTCAGCGACGTCAAGCGGGGCGAGGCGGCCGTACGCAAGCTGCAGGGCGAGATGGACACCGTACGGGCGGAGGGGCAGGCCCAGGTGTCCACCGCCGAGAGTGAGACCCGGCGGCTCAAGGCGCGGCTCGCCGAGGCCGAGGCGGCCCTGGAGGCCACCCGCAAGGCGGCGCGAGAGGGGCGCAGCGTCGAGGACATGCGGGTACGGCTGCTGCTCGACACCGTGCTGGACGCCGCCCAGGGGCTGCGGCGTGAACTCGCCCTGCCGCCCGTGTCGGTGCGGCCCGCGGAGACCGTGGATGCGGTCGAACCGGGACGGATGACACCGAAGGACATCGCCGCCCGCGCGCTGTCCGAAAACGATCCCGCGATCCTCGACCAGTTGCTCGCGCTGCCGCAGGCCCATCTGGTCGTCGACGGGTACAACGTCACCAAGACCGGTTATCCGCAGATGCCGCTGGAGAAGCAGCGGCTGAGGCTGCTCGGGCAGCTCTCGCAGCTCGCCGCGCAGACCGGCGCCGAGGTCACCTGTGTCTTCGACGGGGCCGAGCTGGCCGCGCCGGTGCTGCTCGCGCCGCCGCGCGGGGTGCGGGTGCTGTTCTCCAAACCGGGCGTCACGGCGGACGAGTTGATCCGTCAGCTGGTGCGTGCCGAGCCGCCGGGGCGGCCGGTCATCGTCGTCTCCACCGACCGCGAGGTGGCCGACGGGATCGCCAAGGCGGGTGCCCGGCCGGTGGCTTCGGCGGTGCTTCTCAAGCGCTTTTCACGGGGCTAGTCCAGCGCTTTTGGCGGGGCTGGTCCAGCGCTTCTCGCGCGGTCGGCGGCAGGGTCGGCGATCTGTCACCTACGCCTCATAGGCAACGTAAGTCCCATGCGCAACATCCGGGCGTGATGCCCGAATTCGCGAGATCTTCACGCAACGTAGCGTCAATCTCGTATCACTGCATGTGAGTTGTGTGTAAAGAATGCACTGCGTGACAAACATTTTTGTGGTTTGGATTTGAACTGATCACAGGAAGGTCACTAGGGTCTGGGCTCGAACCTCCACTCGGGTGATCGCTCATTGGGAGTGACGGTGGAGGGGCACCGCCCGTCGGCGTATCGGCAGGCGGCTGAAGGAAGAAGGAGCTCGCCTTCGTGGCGTCCCACCGTCGACCCAAGCAGCCGAGCCGCACGCGTGTGACCGTGCTCACCACCGCCGCAGCCGCAGCTGTTGCCCTCAGCGCCAACGCTGCCAACGCCGCGCCCAGCGAGAAGCCGAGCAAGGACGAGGTCAAGTCCAAGGTCGACAAGCTCTACGAGGACGCCGAGAAGGCGACCGAGAAGCTCAACGGCGCCGAGGAGAAGCAGGACAAGCTCGAGAAGCAGATCGCCGATCTGCAGGACAACGTGGCCCGCGGCCAGGACGAGCTCAACGCCCTGCGCGACGGCCTCGGTTCGATGGCCAGCGCCCAGTACCGCACCGGCGGCATCGACCCCTCCGTGGCGCTCTTCCTCTCCTCCGACCCGGACAACTACCTCGACCAGGCGTCCGCGATGGACCAGCTGAGCAGTCAGCAGGTCGAGGCGCTGAAGAAGGTCCAGGAGAAGCAGCGTTCGCTCGCCCAGCAGCGCCAGGAAGCCTCCGAGAAGCTCGAGGACCTCGCCGACACCCGCACCGAGCTGGCCAAGCAGAAGAAGGCGGTCCAGGGCAAGCTCGCCTCCGCGCAGAAGCTCCTCAACTCCCTGACGGCCGCGGAGAAGGCGGCCCTCGACGCGGAGCAGGACCGCGCCAGTCGCGACAGCCAGCGCAGCGCCCTCAGCGGCTCCACCAAGGCCGCCTCCGGCCGGGCCTCGTCCGCCTACGCCGCCGCGCAGAGCGTGATCGGCTCCCCGTACGTCTACGGCGCCTCCGGCCCCAGCTCCTTCGACTGCTCGGGCCTCACCTCCTGGGCCTACGCCCAGGCCGGCATGGCCATCCCCCGCACCTCGCAGGCGCAGGCCAACGCCGGTACGCGCATCTACAGCCAGAGCGAACTGCAGGTCGGCGACCTGGTCATCTTCTACGGCGACCTGCACCACGTCGGCTTCTACGCGGGCAACGGCCAGGTGCTGCACGCCCCGCGCACCGGCACGGTCGTGCGCTACGAGTCGATCAACAACATGCCGTTCCAGTTCGGCGTCCGCATCTGACGCGCACCTCGTCAGGGGGACCCTTCGCCCTCGTCGGAGGCACCCCTGCCGCGCCGCCCAAACGGGCGAATTGCAGCAACTCCCGCTGACCCCGCGCCCCGCCCATGACCTGCGTCATAGGCGGGGTGTCACTTTGTGTGCCCGCGAAGGCCTTTGGTCGCTACGTAGTCGCACGGCTACTGTCTGCCGCGTTTCCCCCAACTCCGGGGGATCGTCAGCGGAAGGGAGAGCGGCTACTCGTGGGGTCCCATCGCCGCCGTGCACCGTCCGGGTTCGACCGGGGCGTCAGCGCCGCGGGAATCGCCGGCGTCGCCGGCACCGTACTGTCCGTCGCGGCCGCCGCCTTCGGGGCCGTACCGGCCGCCCCGGCACCGCAGGACGACACCCGGGCCGAGGTGGACCGCCTGTACACGCAGGCGGAGAAGGCCACCGAGGCGTACAACAAGGCCGACGAGCGCGCCGACTCGCTGCGCGGAGAGGTGAGCAGGGCGCGGGACCGGATCGCCCGGCAGCAGGAGCGCATCAACACCATGCGGGACGCGATGGGTTCGCTCGCCGGGGCCCAGTACCGGTCGGGCGGCCTCGACCCCTCCCTCGCGCTGATCTTTGCCGACGACCCAGGCGACTACCTCGACAAGGCCGCCGCGCTCGACCGGATCACCGCCCACCAGGCCGACGAGCTCAAGAAACTCCAGTTCGCCATGCGTGACCTCGCCCAGGAGCGAGAGGAGGCGACCGCCAAGCTCGCCGAGCTGGAGAAGAGCACCAAGGCCGTCGCCCGGCACAAGCGCACCGTCGAGCAGAAACTGGCCAGGGCGCGGCAGTTGCTCAACGCGCTGCCGGACGCCGAGCGCGCCGCCTACGACCGTGCCTCCCGCTCCGGCCGCCTGGACATCCCCGGCCTCGGCAGCGGCGCGCCCGCCTCGGGACGTGCGGCGGCCGCCGCCGCCGCGGCCCGCTCCGCGCTCGGCCGCCCGTACGTGTGGGGCGGGAGCGGGCCGACCGGCTTCGACTGTTCGGGCCTCACGCAGTGGTCGTACGCGCAGGCCGGGGTCGGTCTGCCGCGCACCTCGCAGGGGCAGCGCAGCGCTGGACGGCAGGTCCCGCTCTCCCAGGCGCAGCCCGGCGACCTGGTCACCTACCGGTCCGACGCGAGTCACGTCGCGATGTACATGGGCAACGGCCAGGTGATCCACGCGCCCTATCCGGGCGCACCCGTGCGCTACGACCCGGTGGGCATGATGCCGGTCGCGTCGGTCACCAGAGTCTGAAGGTCAGTCCGAGGGCCCCCTCCCCGTACGATCGGGAACGTGGCTGGTCGAAGGCGTGCGTGGGGTTCCCTGGTGCTGCTGCTCCCCGTGCTGCTCGCCGTGCTGGTCGGCTGCGGCGGGCAGCCGGAGTCGGACCGTGCCGCCGCCGAGGTGCAGCGGGTGCTGGACCGGCGGGCGGCGGCGGTCCTCGACCGGGACGAGTCGGCGTACCGGGCCACCGGGGAACCGTCGGGCCGGGCCGAGGAGTTCACGCGGCTGCGCGCCGTCCCGCTCGCGGCCTGGTCGTACCGCCTGACGGACCTGCACCACTCCGGCGACCGGGCCACCGCCGACGCCGAGCTGCGCTACCGCATCGAGGGCTACGACAAGGCACCCGTCACGGCCGCCCGCACCCTGCGCCTGAGCCGCAGCGGCGGGACCTGGCACGTCACTTCCGACGAACCCGCCAAGAAGACCGGCGAGCAGTTGTGGGAGCAGGGGGCGGTCAAGGTCGTACGGGGCGAGCACAGCCTCGTCCTGGGGGTCGGGCAGTCGGGCGAGCGGCTGCGCGCGTACGCGGGTCTCGCGGACCGTGCCGTGCCCGCCGTGTCCAAGGCGTGGGGCGCGGACTGGTCGGGCCACGTCGTCGTGCTCGTACCGCAGTCGCTGGAGGGCATGGCGGAGCTGCTCGGGGCTCCCGCGTCCGGGTACCGGGGGATCGCGGCGGTCACCACCGGCGAGGCGGCAGGCTCGGCGAAGGCGCCCGCGGACCGGATCATCGTCAACCCCGAGGCGTACGGCATCCTCGGCGACTTCGGCAAACAGGTCGTGCTCACCCACGAGACGACGCATGTCGCCACCCGCACCCACACCAACCCCGCCACCCCGTTGTGGCTGTCCGAGGGCTACGCGGACTGGGTCGGCTATCGCGGCAGCGGGCGTACGGCCGCACAGGTGGCGTCGGAGCTGGTGGGCGCCGTGCGGGACGGGCGGGTGCCGGCCGCGCTGCCGGACGACGAGGACTTCGGGTTCACCGGGGACGCGGGGCGGCTGGCGCAGGCGTACGAGAGCGGCTGGATGGCGTGCCGGATGATCGCCGACCGCTGGGGCGAGGCCCGGCTGAACGACTTCTACCGCGCCGTCGGCGACCACGAGAAGCGGGCCGGGGCCGTCGAGGGCGCGTTGCGGGACGTGCTGCACACGACGCCGGAGGAGTTCACCGAGCAGTGGCGGGCGTATCTGAGGGATCAGCTCGAGAGCTGATCGAGCCGGGCGATCGCCTCGGGGCCGCTCGCGTACGCCCGGTCGGGATGTGCCCGGCCCGTGCCCGCCGTCAGGTGGAGGTCAGTGTCTCGTTGCTGCGGGTGGTCTGAGTGGGCAGGGTCGGGGCCGGGTTCGACACCGTGCCCCGCCACAGTTCCAGGGCGCCGAGCAGCGCGGCGATCACCAGCAGGCCATTGCGTGCGAAGAGCAGGGTGATGCCCAGCCAGTCGCTGGCCACGACGTGCGAGAACCAGAGCGGGAACTCCAGCACGGTCGCGAGGCACGCGGCCAGCACCAGGCCGACGGGCAGGGTCATCCGGCTGCCGCGGAAGCACAGACAGACGGCGCCGATCCCGACCAGCCACACCATGTACTGCGGGCTGATGACCCTGCTGGTGGCCGTGAACATCAGCACCGCCACGAACGCGGCGTCGGCGAGCGTGTGCGACCGCGGCCGCTTGGCGCACACCCGCCACAGCAGCAGCCAGCCGAAGGCGACCGCGGTGAGGGTCAGGGCCGCCGCGCTCACCACTTCCACGGACGGGCCGAGGAATTCCACCGAGCCGTAGTTGAGCAGCACCTGCCCGTCCCAGCCGAGGTGCCGGGCCACATGGAAGACGAGGGAGCCCAGCGACTCCACCTCGGTGCCGCGGTCGCGCTGAAAGGTCAGGAAGGAGAAGGCGCCGGGCATCGCCACCGCGAACAGCAGCGCGAGCCCACCGGCGGTGGCCGCCGCCGCGGTCCACGCACGGCGCTGCACGGCCCCCACGAGCAGCAGCACCGGCCACACCTTCAGCAGCGCCCCGAAGCCCGCCAGCGCCCCCATCGCGCGCGGATGGCGGGTCCCCGCGAAGAGGGCGGCGACCGCCACGGCCGTCACCATCACGTCGTAGCGGGCGTAGACGGTCGGTCCGAGCAGCGGGACCCCGATCACCCACACCCAGGCGCCGCGCCGAGTCCTGCCGGGGCGCAGGCCGGCGTACTGGAGCAGCGAGAACACCAGCAGGTCGGCGAGGAAGGCCAGCACGAAGAAGGCCGACGCGTAGTCGAGGAAGGGCAGCAGCGCGGGGGAGAGGATGGGGAGCGCGGCGGCCGGCGGGTACTGCCAGGTGACGTCGTCGAGCGGGAAGGTGCCGGTGCGCAGGATCTCGTACCAGCCCTGGTAGATCACGGAGACGTCGCTCGTGACGTCCGGGCCGGGGAAGACGTACACCTTGAAGACGAAGAGCAGCAGCATCAGCCTGGTCAGGCCCCAGGTTCCGAGCAGCGTGTACGGGAACCTCTCCCCCCTTGTGCCCGTCATGCCCACCTGGCCCATTTCATCCGGTTCTTGTGCGGTTTATTTGACTTTATTTCGCTGAGACATGATGACGCGCCGGACTGTGCGGGAGCCATGAAGCGCGGCCGGGCGCTGCTGTGGGCACCGGGCGGGTGCCGGTTCGGCCGTTTCGGTAGTGTCGAACACGATGCACAAGACCCTGATCGTGACCAACGACTTCCCGCCCCGGCCCGGCGGCATCCAGGCGTTCCTGCACAACATGGCGCTGCGCCTGGACCCCGAGCAGCTCGTCGTCTACGCCTCCACCTGGAAGCGCGGCCCCGAGGGCACCGAGGCGACGGCGGCCTTCGACGCCGAACAGCCCTTCACCGTCGTACGGGACCGTACGACGATGCTGCTGCCGACGCCCGGCGCCACCCGGCGCGCGGTCGGGCTGCTGCGCGAACACGGCTGTACGTCGGTGTGGTTCGGGGCCGCGGCCCCGCTCGGCCTGATGGCGCCCGCGCTGCGCAGGGCGGGCGCGCGGCGGATCGTGGCCACCACGCACGGGCACGAGGCGGGGTGGGCGCAGTTGCCCGCCGCGCGCGGGCTGCTGCGTCGTATCGGCGAGTCCACGGACACGATCACGTATCTCGGCGAGTACACCCGCTCGCGGATCGCCGGCGCGCTGACTCCGCAGGCGGCCTCGCGCATGGTCCAGCTGCCGCCGGGCGTCGACGAGAAGACCTTCCACCCCGGCTCGGGCGGCGAGGTGGTCCGCGCCCGGCTCGGCCTGACAGACCGCCCGGTGGTGGTCTGCGTCTCCCGCCTGGTCCCGCGCAAGGGCCAGGACACCCTCATCCGTGCCATGCCGCGCATCCTCGCCAAGGAGCCCGACGCGGTGCTGCTGATCGTCGGCGGCGGGCCGTACGAGAGGGAGCTGCGCAAGCTGGCGTACGACACCGGGGTCGCCGACGCGGTCCGCTTCACCGGGGCGGTGCCCTGGTCGGAGCTGCCGGCCCACTACGGCGCGGGTGACGTCTTCGCCATGCCCTGCCGGACCCGCCGGGGCGGCCTCGACGTCGAAGGTCTCGGCATCGTCTACCTCGAGGCGTCAGCGACCGGTCTGCCGGTCGTCGCCGGCGACTCGGGCGGCGCGCCGGACGCCGTCCTCGACGGCGAAACGGGCTGGGTGGTCCGGGGCGGCTCCGCCGAGGACACCGCCGACCGCGTCATCACTCTCCTCGGCGACTCCGAGCTGCGTCGCAGGATGGGTGAGCGGGGGCGCGAGTGGGTCGAGGAGAAGTGGCGCTGGGACCTCCTGGCAGAGCGACTGAAAGAGCTGCTGTAGGTGCGCGCGGGGGTAGGGAGTGGGCAGCCGCGGGCTGTAGGTGGCTGCCTGTACGTCACCGACGGCTCGCTCGTGCCCGGGTCGATCGGCGTGAATCCGTTCGTGACGATCACCACGCTCGCGGAACGCACCATGGCGCGGGTCCTCGTCGAGGACACCGCGCCATGAAGGCGTTTTTAGCGGGACCCTAGCCCTGGTAGATCGCCTCGATCTCGTTCGCGTAGTCCTTCGCCACCACATTGCGCTTGAGCTTCAGGGACGGCGTGAGGTGGCCCGTCTCCTCGGTGAACTGGGAGGACAGAATGCGGAACTTCCGTACTGATTCCGCCTTCGACACCGCGGCGTTGCCATCGTCGACAGCGTCCTGGATCGCGCGCAGCAGATCCGGGTCGTCGCGCAGCGACGCCGCGGTGGAGCCCGCCGGCTTGCCGTGCTCCGCGGACCAACGGCCCAGGAACTCCTCGTCCACGGTGACCAGCGCACCGACGAACGGCCGCCCGTCACCGACCACCATGCACTCCGCGACCAGCGCGTGCGCGCGGATGCGGTCCTCGATCACGGCCGGGGCGACGTTCTTGCCGCCCGCGGTGACGATGATCTCCTTCTTGCGGCCGGTGATGCGGAGGTAGCCGTCCTCGTCGAGGGTGCCGATGTCACCCGTGTGGAACCAGCCGTCGGCCAGCGCCTCGGCCGTCGCGGCCTCGTTGTTCCAGTACTCCTTGAACAGGTGCTCGCCGTGCAGCAGCACCTCACCGTCGTCGGCGATGCGGACCACCGAGCCGGGCAGCGGCTGGCCGACCGTGCCGATCTTCTGCCGGTCCCAGGGGTTGAACGCGGTGGCGGCGCAGGACTCGGTCAGGCCGTAGCCCTCCAGGACCGTGAAGCCGATGCCGCGGAAGAAGTGGCCCAGCCGCTCGCCGAGCGGGGCGCCGCCGGAGATGGCGTACTCGCCGCGGCCACCGAGCACCGCGCGCAGCTTGCTGTAGACGAGCTTGTCGAACGTCTTGTATTTGATCTTCAGGCCGAGGGACGGGCCCGAGGGCGTGTCCAGGGCGCGGCTGTACGCAATTGCCGTGTCCGCCGCCTTGTCGAAGATCTTGCCCTTGCCGTCGGCCTGCGCCTTGGCGCGCGCCGAGTTGTAGACCTTCTCGAAGACACGCGGCACACCGAGGATCAGCGTCGGCCGGAAAGCGGCCAGCTCGTCGGTGAGGTTCTTGATGTCCGGTACGGTGCCCAGCTTGATCGGCGCCATCATCGGCGCGACCTGCACCAGACGCCCGAAGACGTGCGCGAGCGGAAGGAAGAGGAGCACCGAACACTCGCCCGTACGGAACAGCGGGCGCAGTCGCTCCACGATGTTGCCGCACTCGGCGAAGAAGCTGCGGTGGGTGAGGACGCACCCCTTCGGGCGGCCCGTCGTGCCGCTCGTGTAGACGATGGTCGCCGGGTCGTCGGCCTTGGCGAGCGAGCTGCGCTCCTCGACGGCGGCGTCGCTGACGTCCCTGCCGAGCCGTCCCAGCTCCTCCACCCCACCGGCCTCGATCTGCCAGACGTGCTTGAGGGCGGGCAGCCGGTCGCGCACCGACTCGACGCAGGCCGCGTGCGTGTCCAGCTCGACGATGCAAGCGGTCGCGCCCGAGTCGCCGAGTATCCACTGCACCTGCTCGGCCGAGCTGGTCTCGTACACCGGCACGGTGACCGCGCCCGCGCTCCAGATCGCGAAGTCGAGCAGCGTCCACTCGTAGCGGGTACGGGACATCAGGCCGACCCGGTCACCGGGCTGCACGCCCGAGGCGATCAGACCCTTGGCCGCGGCCCGCACCTCGGCGAGGAAGACGGTGGCGGTGACGTCCGTCCACGTGCCGCCCACCTTGCGAGCGATGACGGCGACGTCGGGATGCTGCGCGGCGTTTCTACGGACGATGTCGGTCAGATTTCCGTCCGCAGGGACCTCGTACAAAGCCGGAAGGCTGAACTCGCGCAAGACTGCTGCTCCTCATAGGGCGCCGGCGCCACGACGGTGTGTGATGCGACGGTGCGGTCCAAGGCTTGGGCAGTACTCAGAGAGATCATTGTTGAAATCCTGAGTACGACTGGACTGCCCGGACGTTACCCACCGGTACGCCTATTTCGATAGGGGGTGCCAGTGAGATGTTCCCTGCGTCACACAGGTTGGCGTTCCTTTGCGCACAGTAGTCCACGCTCTTCTTGACTTGCCAGTAACCGCAGGTCCGCCCGCCTCTATTCACGTTTGCCGCACACGCCTACGCTTGATCGACATGGCACCTACACGAGGCGGAAACCGTGGCACGCGCGTTCATGTGGTCAGTGACGTGCATGGCAACGCGCGTGACCTGGCCCGGGCCGGGGACGGTGCGGATGCCCTGATCTGCCTCGGTGACCTCGTGCTCTTTCTCGACTACGCCGACCACTCGCGCGGCATCTTCCCCGACCTGTTCGGCGTCGCGAACGCGGACCGCATCGTCGAGCTGCGCACCGCCCGCCGCTTCGCGGAGGCGAGGGAGTTCGGGGCGCGGCTGTGGGCCGGGGTCGGCATGGATCATGCCGTGGCCATCGAGCAGGCGGTACGCAAGCAGTATGCCGAACTGTTCGCCGTGTTCCCGACGCCGACGTATGCGACATACGGCAATGTCGACATACCGCCTCTGTGGCCGGAGTACGCCGGACCCGGCACCACGGTCCTCGACGGCGAGCGGGTCGAGATCGGCGGCCGGGTCTTCGGCTTCGTCGGGGGAGGCCTGCGGACCCCCATGGGCACGCCGTACGAGATCGACGACGAGGAGTACGCGGCGAAGATCGAGGCGGTCGGCGAGGTCGACGTGCTCTGCACGCACATCCCGCCGGAGGTGCCCGAGCTGGTGTACGACACGGTGGCGCGCCGCTTCGAGCGCGGGTCCCGCGCCCTGCTGGACGCGATCCGCCGTACCCGCCCCCGCTACTCCCTCTTCGGGCACGTCCACCAGCCGCTAGCCCGGCGGATGCGGATCGGCGCGACCGAGTGCGTCAACGTCGGACACTTCGCGGGCAGCGGCACGCCGTGGGTCCTGGAATGGTGAACCCCAGGTGGGGTGGCAAGGGTGGGACAGGCGCGCGGTAGCCTTCACGCTGCACACACGTGCGCACCACCCTCCCTCACCGGACCGCATCTGGAGGAGCCACCGCGATGGCGGAACACACCAGCTCGAGCATCACGATCGAGGCGGCACCGGCTGACGTCATGGCGGTCATCGCCGACTTCGCCCGCTACCCGGACTGGACCGGAGAGGTGAAGGAGGCGGAGGTCCTCGTCACGGACGAGCGGGGCCGCGCCGAGCGGGTGCGCCTCGTCATGGACGCCGGCGCCATCAAGGACGACCAGACCCTGGGCTACACCTGGACCGGCGACCACGAGGTTTCCTGGACCCTGGTCAAGTCCCAGATGCTGCGCGCCCTCGACGGCTCGTACCTCCTGAAGTCGGCGGGCAACGGCGCCACCGAGGTCACCTACCAGCTGACCGTCGACGTCAAGATCCCCATGCTGGGCATGATCAAGCGCAAGGCGGAGAAGGTCATCATCGACCGGGCGCTGGCGGGCTTGAAGAAGCGGGTGGAAGAAACCCACTAGGGCGGCTTCCAGCCCGTCCGGCCTTTGCGGACGCGGCCGTTCGGGCCGACAGGGGGTCTGCGGGCGCAGCCCTCAGCGATGGGAAGGGCAAGGGCGGCGGGGGCGTTCAACGCAGGTAGCGTTCACCCCCATGCGCACCATCCTGATCACCGGTCCCGGCGGCGCCGGCCGTACCACGGTCGCAGCCGCCACCGCGCTGAAGGCCGCCCGCCAGGGCACCCGCACCCTGGTGCTCACCGCCGACCGCACCGACACCCTCGGTGCCGTCCTCGGCGTACGCACCGGCGCGGAGCCCATCGAAGCCGCACCGGACCTGACCGCCTGGCGCCCCGACGCCGCGGCCCGCTTCCGCGACGACCTCACCGCCTTCCAGGAACGCGCGACCACCGCCCTCGACCTGCTCGGCGCCTCCCGCCTGGACGCCGAGGAACTCACCCCCCTCCCCGGCGCCGAGGAGCTCGCCCTGCTGCGTGCCCTGCGCGACGCGGCGACCTCCGACGCGTACGACCTGCTGGTCGTGGACCTTCCCCCGACCCCGCAGGCGCTCGCCCTCCTCGCCCTTCCCGAGGAACTCCGCCGCTATCTGCGCCGACTGCTCCCGCCGGAGCGCCAGGCGGCCCGCGCCTTGCGTCCCGTCCTCGGCCGCCTCGCGGGCGTCCCGATGCCCGCCGAGTGGCTGTACGAGACGGCCGCCCGCTGGGACCTCGAGCTGGCCGCCGTGGCGGCGGTCGTCGAGGACCGCGCCACGACCGTACGGCTGGTCGCCGAACCCGGCCCGGCCGGCACCGACGCCGTGCGCGCCGCCACCACCGCCCTCGCCCTGCGCGGCCTGCGCGCCGACGCCCTGGTCGCGAGCCGCGTCCTGCCCGACGTCACGAGCGACACCTGGCTCGCCGCCCTCGCCGCCCAGCAGCGCAAGAGCCTGGACGAGTGGCAGGAGACGTACGCCGTCCACGAGGTCCCGCACCTCGGCCGCGACCCGCGCGGCACCGACGACCTCCTCGCGCTTCCCGTGCCCGGCGTCAACCCGATGCCCACCCCGGTCGAGTGGCCTGTCGTCGACCACCTCGCCGACGAAGGGGTGCTCGTCTGGCACATCCCGCTGCCCGGCGCGATACGCGAGGACCTGGACCTGATCCGGCGCGGCGACGAACTGGTCCTCACCGTGGGGCAGTTCCGCCGGATCGTGCCGCTGCCGTCCGCCCTGCGCCGCTGCACCGTGGCCGGCGCGGCGCTGCGCGAGGGCGAGCTGAGGGTCCGTTTCACGCCGGACCCGGGCCTGTGGCCGCGCGCGAAGTGACCCGGTCGCCCTTGACGGCCCCATTTGTGGCCGAGTACACGGTGAAGCGCATACCCCCGTTCGGGTAACGTCGGAGGGAAGAACCGTAGGCAGGAGTCCGCCATGAGCGAAGAGCGCCCGACGTCCGACGCCGCTCCGCAGGAGGCGGTCGACGAAGCGCGTGCGACCGACGCCGATGCCTGGGCCAAGGCGTGTGCCGAAGACCTCGCGGCGGAGCAGGCCCGCCGCCGCGCCCAGTACGGACCGCCGCCGGGCTCGGCCACCGAGGAACTGCGCAAGCTCGTCGACGCCGTCGCCGACAAGCTGTCCGGGCTCCAGTCGCCGCTGTTCGGCGCGGTCGCCTCGGGCACGGCCCAGCAGATGGTCAGCCAGGTCGTGCGGCAGGCCAAGGCGGCCGTCGAGCCGGTCATAGAGCGCAACCCGGATGTTTTCGACCACCTCGCGGCCGCGGGTTCCGAGCTGCTCGCCGCCTACCGCTCGGCCGTCGAGGCACAGGAGCGGCGCTGGACGACCCAGGACCCGGGCCCTCGCGACGAGGGCACCGGTCCGGGGGAGCGGATTGATTTGGACTAAAGGCCCCTCGGGTACGGTTGGCCGTAGCGGGGCTCGACCGAAACTGAGGGATTCATGGGACTCACCATCGGCGTCGATATCGGCGGCACGAAGATCGCGGCCGGTGTGGTCGACGAGGAAGGCAACATCCTCTCGACCCACAAGGTGCCGACCCCGACCACTCCGCAGGCCATCGTCGACGCCATCGCCGCCGCTGTGGAGGGCGCGCGCGCGGGTCACGACATCGTCGGCGTGGGCATCGGTGCCGCGGGATACGTGAACCGCCAGCGCTCGACGGTCTACTTCGCGCCGAACATCGACTGGCGCCAGGAGCCGCTGAAGGCCGAGGTCGAGGGGCGCGTGGGGCTGCCGGTCGTCGTCGAGAACGACGCGAACGCGGCGGCGTGGGGCGAGTACAAGTTCGGCGCGGGCAAGGGCCACCGCAACGTCATCTGCATCACCCTGGGCACGGGCCTCGGCGGCGGCATCATCATCGGCAACAAGCTGCGCCGCGGGCACTTCGGCGTGGCCGCCGAGTTCGGCCACATCCGGATGGTGCCGGACGGCCTGCTGTGCGGCTGCGGCTCGCAGGGCTGCTGGGAGCAGTACGCTTCCGGGCGCGCCCTCGTCCGCTACGCCAAGCAGCGGGCCAACGCGACCCCCGAGAACGCCGACATACTGCTCGCGCTGGGCGACGGCACGCCCGACGGCATCGAGGGCAAGCACATCTCGGTGGCCGCGCGGCAGGGCGACCCGGTGGCGGTGGACTCCTACCGCGAGCTGGCTCGCTGGGCCGGCGCGGGCCTCGCCGACCTGGCCTCGCTCTTCGACCCGTCCGCCTTCATCGTCGGCGGCGGTCTCTCGGACGAGGGCGAGCTGGTCCTCGACCCCATCCGCAAGTCGTACAAACGCTGGCTCGTCGGCGGCAACTGGCGGCCCGTGGCCGATGTCATCGCCGCCCAGCTCGGCAACAAGGCGGGCCTGGTCGGCGCGGCGGACCTGGCCCGGGAGCCCGACCCGATCATGTGACCCCCACGTCCTGCCACACACCAGCGCCCGCCGCACCCTTTTCCGGGGACCGGCGGGCGTTGCGTACAGCGCCCCGACAGGGGCGCGGGGCTGTGTCATATGCGGCTCCGCCGCGTGGGCGCGACCAGCCACAACGAACCCGCACCCGACGAACCATCCGCAGAATTCCGGCGCCCACAACGAACCGCTCCCGTATCTTGATCGCCATGCCGACCAGCCCCTCCGCCAGTCCGCTGCCCAGCTCCCGCACCGAACCCGACGGCTCCGCCGTCATCCGGGTGCTCAGCTACAACATCCGCTCGATGCGCGACGACACCGACGCACTCGCCCGGGTGATCGGCGCCTGCGCCCCCGACCTGGTCCTCGTCCAGGAGGCCCCCCGGTTCTTCCGTTGGCGCAAGAAGCTGGCCCGGCTGGCCGCCGCGTCCGGGCAGGTGGTCCTGTCGGGCGGCGCGACAGCCTCCGGCCCGGCCCTGCTCTGCTCCCTGCGGGCCACCGTCGAACACACCGAGGATGTTCTCCTGCCCCTCACCCCCGGCCTGCACCGCCGCGGCTTCTCCACGGCCGTCGTGCGCTTCGGAGGCGCCCGCCTCGGCGTCCTGAGCTGCCACCTCTCGCTCCAGAAGGACGAGCGTGACGAGCAGGGCGGGCTGCTCCTCGACCGCCTCGCCGCCCTCGGCACCCCGCACGCCGTCGTCGGCGGCGACCTCAACGAACGCCCCGGCGGCCGGACCTTCAAGCGCCTCGCCGCCGAGCTCCAGGACTGCTGGGCCACCGCTCCCTGGGGCGGGGAGCACACCTCGACGCCCGCCGACCCCCACCAGCGCATCGACGCGATCTTCGCCACGCGGGGCATCGAGGTCCTGGGCTGCGGGGTGCCTTGCCCACTCTCGGCTCCGCCCGAGCGCGGGGACCTCCATGGCCAGGCCGGGGTGACGGAGGCAGAGTTGAGGGCTGCGTCGGATCACTTGCCCGTGCTGGCGGCACTGCGCGTACCTGCGGCCTGAGCCCGGTCCGCCGGACCCGCTCAGGGCCGCTGCCGCGTCCGCCCTGACGCCGAGGGCCCGCCCGGAGTGCTTCCGGGCGGGCCCTCGTACGACGTGGGAAGGGGCCGTCAGACCACCGCGCCCCGCCCCGGATCGTCCCCGTCCTCGTCGTCGGGCCTCATACGTGCCACCAGCGTGACGAAACCGCCGAGGAACCCGCCGATGCCGACGGTGGCGAGCCACCAGGTCATGTCCCAGCCGAGGAGAACGGCCAGCAGGAGCAGGACCGGTCCGCCGATGACGGCGAGCCAGGCGAACTTGGCCGTGGTGTCGGCGGCGGGCAGCGGGGGCGGCTCCGGCGGGACGAAGTGGCCTTCGTCGCTCTCGTCGAGGTCGTCATCGGAGGGCTCGGGTGCCTGATAGTCGCGCGGGCCGCCGACGCCGGGAGCGAAGGCGACGGAGCTGCCCAGGGGCTTCGCCGCAGCGGGCTGGTCCCCGGCCTTGTCACCCGGCTCGGGCTGGTCCGCGCCGTCGGGGGCGTCGTTCGGCGTCGGGTCGAGGAGCGCCAGGTCCTCGACCGACTTGAACGGCTTCGCGCCGGGCGGGTCCGGCGGCTCCTCGCCGTACCCCGCGACGATCGACTGCCACACGGCGTCCTCGTCGAACGGCACACTCTGCTCTTCACCGAGAGGCTCGCCGACGGGTACACCCTTCTCGTCGGGCTCGCCGCGCTCCGCGTCGTGCTCAGCCACCAGTGGCCGTCCCTTCCTGCTGACCCGCCTGACCGACCTGACCCGCGTCGGACTCCTTGCCGACGCCGGGTGCGAGCCGGTCGAGGAACGCGTAGCTCTCCGCGAAGATCCGGTCCGCGTCATGGTCCAACGTCGCCACGTGGTAGCTCTGTTCCAGCAGGATCTCCGTCACGTCCATGGACGACACCCGGCCGAGGACGCGGGCCGAGTCCGCGGGCGGCACCACATGGTCCTGGGGACTGTGCAGCAACAGCATCGGCTGGGTGACCTGGGGCAGCTCGCCGTCGACCATCCGGAAGAAGTTCCGCAGGGAGTGCGCGGAGTGCAGGGGCACCCGGTCGTAGCCCAGCTCCGTGACGCCCTCCTTGGCTATGTCGCTCGCGATGCCGGGCGCCGTGCGCACGACATGGCGGAGCACCGGGAGGGCGTGCGCCGCCGCCCCGTGCACCTTGATCGACGGGTTGACGACGACGATCCCGCTCACCGCGTCCCCGTGCTTCGCGGCGAGCCGCAGGGTCAGCGCGCCGCCCATGGAGAGGCCGAAGACGAACACCTGCGCGCAGCGGTCCCGCAGGGCGCGCAACTCGCGGTCCACCTCCGCGTACCAGTCCTGCCAGCCGGTGAGCTGCATGTCCTCCCAGCGCGTGCCGTGCCCGGGCAGCAGAGGCAGCGCGACGGTCAGACCGCGCTCGGCGAGATACTCCGCCCAGGGGCGCAGTGACTGCGGGGAACCGGTGAAACCGTGGCAGAGGAGGACGCCGACCTCTCCGCCCTCGTGGCGGAACGGCTCGGCTCCAGGCAGGACCGGCACCTTCGGTCTCCTGTTCATCAGGCGGGGTGAAAGGGAAACGGGACACGACCCCGAAGGTTCGAGGCGTACTTCACCGTACGCGACCGCACTGACACCGACCAGGGTCGTCGGGTCCTTTGACACTGCTCCGGGTTAAGGTCTGAGCGACGACACAGGAGGCATTCGGTTGATCTACGGCGCCATGAAGTTTTCCATCGGAGGGCCGCTGAAGCTCGCCTTCAGGCCCTGGGTGGAAGGCCTCGAGAACATACCCGCCGAGGGCCCCGCCATCCTGGCAAGCAATCATCTGTCGTTCTCGGACTCGTTCTTCCTGCCCGCGGTCCTCGACCGCAAGGTGACCTTCATCGCGAAGGCCGAGTACTTCACGACGCCCGGTATCAAGGGCCGGATGACCGCCGCGTTCTTCAAGGGCGTCGGCCAGCTCCCGGTGGACCGCTCCGGCGCGCGAGGTGCGGGCGAGGCGGCCATCAAGAGCGGTATCGACGTCATCGAGCGCGGTGAGCTGTTCGGTATCTATCCGGAGGGCACCCGTTCGCCCGACGGGCGCCTCTACCGCGGCAAGCCGGGTGGCCTCGCGCGCGTGGCGCTCGCCACCGGCGCCCCGGTCATCCCGGTCGCCATGATCGACACCGAGAAGATCCAGCCGCCGGGCAAGGTGATGCCCAAGCTGATGCGCCCGGGCATCCGCATCGGCAAGCCGATCGACTTCAGCCGCTACCACGGCATGGAGCACGACCGCTTCGTGCTGCGCGCGGTCACCGACGAGGTCATGTACGAAATCATGAGGCTCTCCGGCCAGGAGTACGTCGACATCTACGCGACCGCCGCCAAACGGCAGATCGCGGACGAGGCGAAGGCCGAGAAGCAGGCGCTGAGGGAAGCCGCGAAGGCGGCCCACGGGGAACGGTCGAGCTCCTAGACGCGTCCGTCAGGGGTGGGGGTGGGGGACATGACCAAGCGCGAGAAGGTCATCAGGATGTCGGTCGAGCAGCCGCTGTGGCGTGCGCTCACGGCATACCGCGTACTGACGATGCTGTACGCGATCGGGCTGTTCGTCAGCGCGTACGGCGAGTTCGTCCGCCCCTGGGTCGCCGTCGCCTATTACGTCGTCCTGTTCGTCTGGACGGTGGCCACTCTCCCCAGGGTCGCGAACGCGGCGAGCTGCACCAAGCGCTTCCTCGCCCTCGACCTCACCGTCGCGCTCACCGGCATCCTGCTCACCCCTGTCGCGGACGCGCACGACCGGATCGTGGCGGGTGGCCCGACGCTCCCGTCGATATGGACCGCGGGTGCCGTGCTGGCGTTCGCCGTCAAGGGCGGCTGGCGCTGGGCGGCCTTCGCCTCCACGCTCGTCGCGGTCGCCAACGTCGTCGAGCGCGGCGCCCCGACCCGCGACACCGTCCACAACGTGATCCTTGTCTGGGTCGCCTCGATCGCCATCGGATACGTCGTCGAGGTCGCCCGTGCCTCCGAGCGCACCCTCGCCCGTGCCCTGGAGATCGAGGCCGCGACCCGCGAGCGTGAGCGCCTCGCCCGCGACATCCATGACGGCGTCCTGCAGGTCCTCGCCATGGTGCAGCGGCGCGGTTCCACGCTCGGCGGCGAGGCCGCGGAGCTGGGCCGGATGGCCGGCGAGCAGGAAGTGGCGCTGCGCACGCTGGTCTCGGGCGGCATGGTCCCCGTCTCGCGGGTCTCCGAGGACGCCGCGCTCGGAGCGGTCGTACGAGCTGTCGACGAGCCGGACGACGAGGGCCCCGTCGATCTGCGCGCGCTGCTCGCCCCGTGTGTCACCGCGCGCGTGACCCTCTCCGAGCCCGGCGCCCCGGTGCCGCTCGCCCCGGCCGCCGCAAGGGAGTTGGCCGCCGCTGTCGGTGCCGCCCTGGACAATGTCCGCAAGCATGTCGGCGAGAGCGCCCGGGCCTGGATCCTGGTCGAGGACGAGCCGGAAGCGGTGATCGTGACCGTCCGCGACGAGGGCCCGGGCATCCCGGAGGGACGGCTCGACCAGGCGGAGGGGGAGGGGCGGCTCGGCGTGGCCCAGTCGATCCGCGGCCGGCTGCGCGACATCGGCGGCGCGGCCGAACTGATCTCGGTCCCGGGCCAGGGCACGGAGGTCGAGTTGACGGTACCGAAGGTTGCGCGATCGAAGGTCGCACGGGGGAAGGCGGAGAAGTGATGGCGGACATGGTGGGGACGGAGAAGCGCGTGGGCGAGGACCCGATCAAGGTCATGGTGGTGGACGACCACCCCATGTGGCGCGACGCCGTCGCCCGCGACCTGGCCGCGTCCGGCTTCGAGGTGGTCGCCACCGCGGGCGACGGCGAGCAGGCGGTGCGCCGCGCCCGGGCCGCCGCGCCCGACGTCCTCGTGCTCGACCTGAACCTGCCCGCCAAACCCGGCGTCCAGGTCTGCAAGGAACTGGTCGGCGCCAACCCGGCGTTGCGCGTCCTCGTCCTGTCGGCCAGCGGTGAGCACGCCGATGTGCTGGAAGCGGTGAAGTCCGGTGCCACCGGCTATCTGCTCAAGTCGGCGTCCACGCAGGAGCTGACCGACGCGGTGCGCCGTACGGCCGTCGGCGACCCGGTGTTCACACCGGGCCTCGCGGGTCTGGTCCTCGGCGAATACCGCCGACTCGCCTCCGAGCCCGTGCCCGCCGCGGGTGCCGACGAGCCCAAGGCCCCGCAACTCACCGACCGCGAGACCGAGGTGCTGCGCCTGGTTGCCAAGGGCCTGAGCTACAAGCAGATCGCCGAGCGCCTCGTCATCTCCCACCGCACGGTTCAAAACCATGTGCAGAACACCCTGGGCAAGCTGCAACTCCACAACCGCGTGGAGCTGGTGCGCTATGCCATAGAGCGCGGCCTGGACGAGGCGTAAACCTCACGGACCAAGGCGTAAACCTGACGCACACCCACCTTCGAGTGAAAGCGACTGATCAACACCCGCACAATTCACCGGAATCGCCGTTCCGCCCCATGCCGAAGTGACCTGGATCACTATTAGCGTGAGTCCCATCAGGCAACCGCGGCGAAGGGATTTTCCATGCGGGTCGGAGTATTGACCGGAGGCGGCGACTGCCCCGGACTCAACGCCGTCATCCGAGGCGTCGTCCGCAAGGGCGTGCAGGAGTACGGCTACGACTTCGTCGGCTTCCGGGACGGCTGGCGCGGGCCGCTCGACAACGACACCGTCCGGCTCGACATTCCCGCCGTGCGCGGCATCCTGCCCCGCGGCGGCACCATCCTCGGCTCCTCGCGCACAAATCCCCTGAAGCAGGAGAACGGCATCCGCCGGATCAAGGAGAACCTCGCCAAGCAGGAGGTCGAGGCGCTCATCGCGATCGGCGGCGAGGACACCCTGGGCGTCGCCGCGCGTCTGGCCGACGAGTACGGCATCCATGTCGTCGGCGTACCGAAGACCATCGACAACGACCTCTCCGCCACCGACTACACCTTCGGCTTCGACACGGCCGTGGGCATCGCGACGGAGGCGATCGACCGTCTGCACACCACCGCGGAGTCGCACATGCGGGTCCTCGTGGTGGAGGTGATGGGTCGGCACGCGGGCTGGATCGCTATCCACTCCGGGCTCGCGGGCGGCGCGAACGTCATCCTCATCCCCGAGCAGCGCTTCGACGTCGAGCAGGTCTGTGCGTGGGTGACCTCGCGTTTCAAGGCCTCGTACGCCCCGATCGTGGTCGTCGCCGAAGGGGCGATGCCCAAGGACGGTGACGTGGTCCTCAAGGACGGCTCGCTCGACTCCTTCGGCCACGTCCGCCTCTCCGGAGTCGGGGAGTGGCTGGCCAAGGAGATCGAGAAGCGCACCGGCAAGGAGGCCCGCACCACGGTTCTCGGCCACGTCCAGCGTGGTGGTACGCCCAGCGCCTTCGACCGCTGGCTCGCCACCCGCTTCGGGCTGCACGCCATCGACGCCGTCCGCGACGGCGACTTCGGCAAGATGGTCGCCCTGCGCGGCACGGACATCGTCCGCGTCCCGATCTCGGAGGCCACATCCAAACTGAAGACGGTCGACCCAAAGCTGTACGAGGAGGTAGGCGTCTTCTTCGGCTGACCCACGCGGGTCCCTGGGCTTTCCGGTCCCTGGGCCTCCCGGGGTCCGGGCCTCCCGGGGTCCGGCCCCGCGGCCCATGGCCCAGGACCCAGGCTTCTCGGTTGCCTGGGCCTTCGGTCCCCGGGCCCTGGAACAAGCGGTCCGGCGGTGGTGTGAGGGTGCGGGCTTCGACGAGGTCCTCGCTGTGCTGGACGTGTCCGTCATCGGTCCGCGGGTGCCACGCAGCGTGATCACACGCGGGCCCGCCCGCCCTCGGCATTTACCTGTGTCCCGTCGGCGCCTGCCCCCCGCGTGGTTCAGCGCCACGCGGGGGAGGGCCCCCGAGCGACCGGTGCGGTTCGTCGCCGACGGCTGAGGGCGGCGGCCGCATGACGGGATTCCTCGCCGAGCTCGGCCGTCGGCTCGCCGCATGCTGGTCCACCCTCCCCGTGCTGCCCGGCCTACCCGCTCGTCGCGGTGACCGCCCGATCGAGGGCGTGCCGCCCGGCGCAGGGCCGCGACTTGGCCGAGCGGCTGCGCCGGTGGCTATGAACCGGAAGGATGGCGAAAGCACCGCGAAGAGCTCAGTGAAACCCCGTGAAGCCAGCCCCCAGCCAAGCCCCGCGCACCCCCGTAATCCCCCCGCACCGCCGTAACGCCCGCACCCCCGTAAAGCCCCCGCACCCCCCGGGAGGGCCCCGTGGAAATCCTTGCCTTCGGCGTCCAGGCCGACGAGAGGCCCCTGCTCGAGAAGGCCTTCGCGGGCCATCACGAGGTCCGCTGCCTCGACGTCTTCCTGACGCAGGACACCGCTCCCATCGCGGCCGGGTACGAGGCCGTCTCCACCAGCGTCAACTGCGGACTGGGCCACCGGGTGCTCCAGACCCTCGCGACCGGCGGGACCCAGCTGATCGCCCAGCGTTCCACCGGCTTCAACAACATCGACCTCGAGGTCGCCGAGCGCCTCGGCATGACGGTCGCCCGGGTCTCGTACTACTCGCCGTACTCGGTCGCCGAGTTCGCCTGGACGCTCGGCATGGCCGTCAACCGCCGTATCGTGCGCGCCGCCACCCGCACCCGCGACTTCGACTTCCGCCTCGACGGGCTGATGGGCCGCGACATGCACGGCCGCACCGCCGGGATCCTCGGCACCGGCAAGATCGGCGAGGCGTTCGCCCGGATCGCCCACGGCTTCGGCATGAACCTGCTCGGCTGGGACGTCGCTCAGAACCCCGCCTGCCTCGACCTCGGCATGAAGTACGTCCCCAAGGAGGAACTCCTCGCCGAGTCCGACCTGGTCACCCTGCACGTGCCACTGATGCCGGAAACCCAGCGCCTCATCGACGCCGCCGCGCTGCGCGCGATGAAGGACGACGCGATCCTGGTGAACTCCAGCCGCGGCGGCCTGATCGACACCCAGGCCCTTGTCGCCGAACTGCGCGAGGGCCGCTTCACAGGCATCGGCCTCGACGTGTACGAGGCGGAGGCGGGGCTCTTCTTCCTCGACAAGTCCCTGGAGGCCGTCGAGGACGACACCCTGGCCCGCCTCGTCACGTTCCCGAACGTCCTGGTCACTTCCCACCAGGCGTACTACACCGTCGACGCCGTCGGCCAGATCATCGACACCACGGTGCGCAATGTCCTCGACTACACGGCGGGCCGCCGCTCGGAGAACGTGCTGGTGCCCACCAGCTGACCGATCAGCTCCCGTACGACGGCGGTCCCGTTCAGCGTCAGCACCGACTCCGGGTGGAACTGCACCCCCGCGACTGCATCCCTGGGCGCGCCTCCGGCACGACGTGGCCCGCGCAGCGCGTGCACCTCTCCGCTGTCACTGCGGCTCACCTCGACGTCACGGGCAGCCAGCTCCGCCGCGACCTCGGCATCACAGCGCGCCACGAAGCTGTTGTAGAACCCGACCGTCTCGGCCCGGCCGAAGAGATCGACCTCCGTCTGCGCGCCCTGGTACGGCACTTCCTTCCGTACGATCTCCAGGCCCAGCTCCGCCGCGATCAGCTCGTGGCCGAGGCAGACGCCGAACAAGCCGTGCCGGTGCCCCCGGACGACCTCCGACGTGAGCGCCCGCAGGAACCGCATCTTGGGATCGGCCACGTCCGACGGGTCACCCGGACCGGGGCCCAGCACGACCGGCCCCGGGTGCGCGAGAACCGCCTCCCGCAGCCCCGGCTCGTCATACCGTCGCACGGTCACCTCCAGCCCCGACGACCGCAGCACATGCGCCAGCATCGCCGTGAACGTGTCCTCGCCGTCCACGACGAGCGCGTGCCCCTGAAGCGCCTCGGACCGCTCCTGCATCCGCAGCCAGAACGGCGCGAGCGAGTCCCGCCGCCCGTCGAGCGCCGCCCGCACCCGCGGATCGTCGGCCAGCTTCGCCCGTACGCCCTCGGCGCGCGGCCTCTTCCCGACGACCCCCAGCGCCCCCAGCACCCCGGCCGCCTTCGCATGCGTCTCGGCGACCTCGCCCGCCGGATCCGATCCCCGTACGAGCGTGGCGCCGACCGGTACCCGCAGCCGACCGCCCGCGTCGATGTCGGCGGTCCGGATCAGGATGGGGGAGTCGAGGGTCTGGGCCCCGCCCGCATCGCGCCCGATCAGGGCCAGCGCCCCCGCGTAATAGCCCCGCCCGCCGACCTCGTGGCGCTCGATCACCCGGCACGCGTTCTGCACCGGTGACCCCGTGACGGTCGCCGCGAACATGGTTTCGCGCAGGACGTCCCGCACATCCAGCGAGGACCGCCCCCGCAACTCGTACTCGGTGTGCGCGAGATGGGCCATCTCCTTCAGCCGCGGCCCGATGACGACACCGCCCATGTCGCCGACCGTGCACATCATCTTGAGCTCCTCGTCGACGACCATCGAGAGCTCCTCGATCTCCTTGCCGTCGGAGAGGAAGCCGAGCAGGCCGTCCACGGAGGGGCCCTCGGCCGGATAGCGGTACGTCCCGCTGATCGGGTTCATCACGACGGTCCCGCCGGACATCCGCACATGCACCTCGGGGCTCGCCCCCACCAGCGTGCGCTCCCCCGTGTGCACCACGAACGTCCAGTACGCGCCGCGCTCCCCGACAAGCAGCCGACGGAACAGAGCAAGGGCGTCGGCCCTCCCGAACCCCGGGATCTCCCCCTCGTACGTACGCCGGATGACGAAGTTCGCGCCCTCGCCGCGTCCGATCTCCTCGCGCAGCACGCGCCCCACGATGTCGGCGTACTCCTCGTCGGCGACGTCGAAACCGCCGCCCTCGACCCGCACATCGTGCGTGGGCAGCTCCGACAGCACCTGCTCCAGCGGCAGTTCGTACCTCTCCTCGGGGATCAGCGCCGCGAGCGGGGTGCCGTCGTCGCGGACGTCGAAACCGCGCTCCCGGATCTGCCGGTACGGGATGAGCGCGAGGCCTTCGTCGGGGAGGTCGGCGAGACGGTCGTAGGTGCTGACCGGGCCGAGCAGCAGCTCCACGCTCTCGTGGTCGTGGCCCGGAGTGCGGCGGCGCAGCAGGGCGAACGGACGGGGATCGTCCAGCAGGTCGAGCAGGTTCATCGGTCTGTTCCTTCTCACTCGGAGAGCTCACGGGGAGAGGCGCTGAGAGAGGAACGACCCCGGGAAACACCGAAGGCCGCCCCTCGGGCGGCCTTCGCGAAGTCTTGCGTACGCGCAGTCAGTGGGCCGCCGGATGAGCGGTCCACCACCAGTTCTGGGTCGAGTGCGCGAACATGCGCCGCACCTTACCCGACGTCGAGGGTCGGGCAACAGCGTGAACCGATCGCGCGCGACGTTCGGACTGACCGGTCACCGGCCATGGATGGCATGGCAATCAAGCCCGACCGAGGAGTGAGCCATTCACGCAGTCCGTTCACCCCAGCTCCGCCGCGGAGGCGTCCGCGCGCTCACGGTGTTCGCCGCGGCAGCGGCCCTCGCCGCAGGCCCGCTCGGCGCCGCCCGCGCCACCGAGACCGACGACACGACCACGGTCAGCTACCGCGGCCACGACTTCACCGTCCCCGACTCCTGGCAGGTCGTCGACCTGGAGAAACATCCCGACGTCTGCGTCCGGTTCGACCGGCACGCGGTGTACTTCGGCACGCCCGGCGACCGGCAGGACTGTCCGGCGGGAGCAGCAGGACATACCGAAGCGCTGCTGATCCAGCCCACCGCCGCCGTGCGGAGTACCGCCACCGAGAACCGCACCGCCCGCACCTACCGGGTCACCGCCGACCGGATCGCCGTGACCGCCGCCTACGGGCAGGACCGTCAGCGGATCCGGGACATCCTGCGGGGCGCCGGTCTGCCCGTCGCCGCCGCGCAGGCCGAGCCGACCGCCGGGGCGCCCGCCGCGACGCCCCTCCCCGTCGACGCGACGTCCTTCCGGGGCGAGGGCTTCGACGCCTGCACCGCGCCGGGCCAGTCGGCGATGGACGCCTGGCGGGACGACTCCGACTACGGGGCCGTCGGTGTCTATATCGGCGGGATCAACCGCGCCTGCGCCCAGTCCAGACTCACCGCCGGATGGCTGCGGACGCAGTACACCAACGGCTGGCGGTTCTTCCCGCTGTACGTCGGCCGGCAACCCTCCGCCGACGGGGGCAGTTGCGGAGGGAACTGCGTGCCGATCAGCAACCCCGTGCCGGAGGGCACCGCAGCCGCCGACGACGCGGCCCGGCAGGCGGCCGCGCTGGGCTTCGACAAGGGCACGGTGATCTACAACGACCTGGAGCACTACAACCCCACCCCCACCGTGACCAGCCAGGTGCTGGCCTACCTCGACGCGTATACCGAGCGCCTGCACACACTGGGCTACCGCTCCGGCGCATACGGCAGCACCTCGTCCCTGGTCACCGACCTGGTGACCAACCGCAGTCGCATCACCCTGCCCGACGTGATCCATTTCGCCCGCTGGAACGGCCTGCCGACGACTGCCGATCCGACGATTCCCGCGAGCCTGTGGGCCAAGCACCAGCGCGTTCACCAGTACAAGGGCAACACGACCGAGACCCACGGCGGCGTGAAGATCTCCATCGACCGGGACCGGCTCGACGTGGATTAGCGGGTGGATCCGCAACGTGCCTGCTCCGGGCGACCGCACGGACCTCTCGTGGGGACGCCCGGAGCACTCCCGATCGAGCGCTGCCCGTCTCAATTGATGGGCATGGGGATGGACGCCCGACATGACCCCGTAATGTTGTACGGGTGACCGTGAACGCTAAGTCCAGCGCGAGCGCTGGCAACACCTGGCGAGACCTGCCCGCGGCGCAGCAGCCCGAGTACCCCGATGCCGAGGCCCTGCGCGATGTGATCGCGGACCTCGAGTCGTATCCGCCGCTCGTCTTCGCGGGCGAGTGCGACCAGCTGCGCGCCCGGATGGCGTCCGTCGCCAAGGGAGAGGCGTTCCTTCTCCAGGGCGGCGACTGCGCCGAGGCCTTCGACGCGGTGTCGGCCGACCACATCCGCAACAAGCTCAAGACCCTGCTCCAGATGGGCGCCGTGCTCACGTACGCCGCCTCGGTGCCGGTCGTGAAGGTCGGCCGCATCGCCGGCCAGTACTCCAAGCCGCGCTCCAAGGGCACCGAGACCCGCGACGGCGTGACCCTGCCGACGTACCGCGGTGACTCGGTCAACGGCTTCGACTTCAACGAGAAGGCCCGTATCCCGGACCCCGAGCGCCTGAAGCGGATGTACAACGCCTCCGCTTCCACGCTCAACCTGGTCCGCGCCTTCACCACCGGCGGCTACGCCGACCTGCGCCAGGTGCACGCCTGGAACCAGGACTTCGTGAAGTCGTCCCCGTCCGGCCAGCGCTACGAGCAGCTCGCGCGTGAGATCGACAACGCGATGAACTTCATGCGCGCCTGCGGGACGGACCCGGAGGAGTTCAAGACCGTCGAGTTCTACGCCTCCCACGAGGCGCTGCTCCTCGACTACGAGTCGGCTCTGACCCGCGTCGACTCGCGTACGGGCCACCTGTACGACGTCTCGGGCCACATGGTGTGGATCGGTGAGCGCACCCGTCAGCTGGACGGCGCGCACATCGAGTTCGCCTCGAAGATCCGCAACCCGATCGGGATCAAGCTGGGCCCGACGACGACGGCCGAGGAGGCGCTGCAGTACATCGAGCGTCTCGACCCGGACCGCGAGCCGGGCCGCCTGACCTTCATCGTGCGGATGGGCGCGGACAAGGTCCGCGACAAGCTGCCCGAGCTGGTCGAGAAGGTCTCCGCCTCCGGCGCGACCGTGGCCTGGGTGACCGACCCGATGCACGGAAACACCTTTGAGGCGGCCTCGGGTCACAAGACCCGCCGCTTCGACGACGTGCTCGACGAGGTCAAGGGCTTCTTCGAGGTCCACAAGGGTCTGGGCACGCACCCGGGCGGCATCCATGTCGAGCTCACCGGTGACGACGTCACCGAGTGCGTGGGGGGCGGCGACGAGATCTTCGTCGACGACCTGCACCAGCGCTACGAGACGGCCTGCGACCCGCGCCTGAACCGCAGCCAGTCCCTTGACCTGGCCTTCCTGGTCGCCGAGATGTACCGGGACCAGTAGCCGTCCACTGGCTGGTGCGCCTGTTATGGGTGCGTGTATTGGGGCGCGGATCACATACGATCCGCGCCCCTCTCCACTTTTACGGACCCTGCGAGACGGGTAAGGTTAGGTTAGCCTCACCGATTAAGGGGATGGCACGACCTGATGAATCCCGCCGGGAGGTGAACCGCGTGTACGTCTGCAACTGCTTCGGTGTGACCGAGGCGCAGGTGAAGAAGCACGCGGAGGGCGGTGCCTGTACCCCCCGGCAGATAGCGTCGGCGTGCAAGGCGGGCACGGACTGTGGTTCGTGCGTCCGCAGGATTCAGGCCCTGCTGGGCCGGGGCGCGTGCCCGCGCCGTGAGCTTGCGGACGAGGGTAGGCCGGTTCTCTCGCAGGTCCCGGTGTCCGCGTCGTTGGACGAGGCCGCTTAGGGCCTGTCCGGCGGATCAGGCCGGAGGGAAGCAGCGGCGCCTTGTCAGCGCAGGCGAGCGGGGTCTGGTGCGTTGAGCTGCAAGGCGGAGGAGGGCGTCGACGCGGAGCGTCGGCAACCGACGACAACGCCGCAGATCGGCGTGCCAGACCCCGCGTCTCCGGCATGATCCGCCGGACAGGCCCTGAGCCGTTCAGCTGTCCGGCTGCTCGATCTGCTGCGCGATGTAGAGCGACTCGCCGAGCTTTTCCACCAGCTCGAGCTGCGTGTCCAGATAGTCGATGTGGTGCTCCTCGTCCTCGAGGATCGACTCGAAGATGTTCGCGGACGTGATGTCGCCCTTGGCGCGCATCACCTCGATCCCGCGCTTGAGGCGGTCGATCGCCTCGACTTCCACCTGCCGGTCGGCCTGGAACATCTCGGTGAGTGTCTGCCCCACGCGGACGTGGAAGAGCCGCTGGTAGTTCGGCAGGCCGTCCAGCATGAGGATGCGCTCGGTGATCTTGTCCGCGTGCTTCATCTCGTCGATGGATTCCGCGCGCGTGTACTTGGCGAGCTTGGTCCAGCCCTTGTTGTCCTGGATGCGGTAGTGCAGCCAGTACTGGTTGATCGCCGTCAATTCGCCGGTGAGCTGTTCGTTCAGAAACTCGAGGACCTCGGGGTCGCCCTGCATCGCAGAGGCTCCTTCCAGGCGGGAACTGGGCAGGTTGCGCCGCATCCTTGCACCGGCGCCTCGCAGGCGTCCAGTAAGTACACGCTTAGTAGGAGTTGCCCCGAATTGGCCCGAAGCTGGTCAGGGGCACTGTCCCGGGTCTGTCAGGATGGAGTCATGGGTCAGCCGGTGGAGCACAGAACTGGAGAAGCGGCACAGCCGGAGCTTCCGCCGGGGCAGCGACTGCAGCGCGGCTGGCCGGTCACGCACTACGGCCCTGTGCCCAAGTTCCGCTCCGAACGCTGGGAGTTCAGGGTCTTCGGCGCCACCGCCGACGGTGAGAAGCACTGCTGGAGCCACGAGGAGTTCACAGCCCTGCCGTACGCCACCGTCGTGGCCGATCTGCACTGTGTCACGAAGTTCAGCATGATCGGGGCCGAATGGGGCGGCATCCCGGCGCGTACGATCCTGGAAATCGCCCCGCCCGCGCCTGCCGCCACTCATGTCATGGTCTGGGCCGAGTACGGATTCAGCTCGAATCTGCGCCTCGAGGACTTCGCCTCCGACCGCACGATCTTCGCCACCCACAAGGACGGCGAACTGCTCACCGCGGAGCACGGCTTCCCGCTTCGCCTCGTCGTTCCCCACCTCTACGCCTGGAAGGGGCCCAAGTGGGTCCGCGGTGTGGAGTACATGACGGCCGACCGTCGCGGCTTCTGGGAGGAGCGCGGCTATCACAACATCGGCGACCCGTGGCGCGAGCAGCGCTACTCGTACCAGGAGGAGCCCGGGGACGGCCCCGAGCTCTGACTCCCGCACCGTACGAGCGCCGGTCAGTGGTGATACCGGTGCACCACGGCGTGGCCCTTGCCGCGGCCGATGGTCCACTTGTTGACCGGGGTGGTGACCACGAAGGCGACCGCCAGTGAGAACGCGAGCGCGCCCCAGAACAGCGGGTCGCCGAGGTTCGCGTCCATCGCTCCCGGCCATAGCGTGATCACGCCGTTGTCGACCAGCTCCATCACGGCGATGGAGAGGGTGTCGGCGGCGAGTGCCACCCGGATCGCGGTCCGCAGGCCGACGCCCGCTCTCAGTACTCCGCGCAGCGTGAGCGCGTAGCCGAAGAAGAAGGCGAGCGTGATCGCCAGGATCAGCGTCGGCGCGTTGCCCCAGCCGAGGGCGGTGCCGATCACCATGCCGAGCACCTCGCCGATGGCGCAGCCGGTGAGGCAGTGGAGGGTGGCCTGGACGGCCATGGACCAGCTCGCGGTCGGGTGTTCCTGGTGGTGCGTGTGCGTCTCGTGATGCGCGTGTTCCTCTTGGCGCGCGTGCTCCTCGTGGTGCGCGTGTTCTTCGTGCCGCATGGCCGGCCCCCAGCGTCGGACGACAGTTCCTGCACCGAGCCAGAACCATATACCCCCTAGGGGTATTCCCGTCAGTCGTCCCTGAGTTTTTTCAGCCGTTCCACGTCCGCCGCGTGTCCCTCCTTCCCGCCCGGCGTTTCGATGATCAGCGGTACGCCCTCGGTGGCGGGGTGGGTCATCAGAGCGCGGAACGGGTCCTCGCCGATGTGGCCGGAGCCGATGTTCTCGTGGCGGTCCTTGTGAGCGCCGACCACATCCTTGGAGTCGTTGGCGTGGATCAGCTTGAGCCGGCCCTCGCCGACGGTGTCGACCAGCAGATCGAGGGTCTGGTGCATGCCGGTCGGCCCGGTCAGGTCGTGGCCCGCCGCGTAGATGTGGCAGGTGTCGAGGCAGACGCCCAGCTTCGGGTGGGCGTCCAGTGCGTCGAAGTACGGCCCGAAGTCCCAGGTGCGGGAGCAGAGGGAGGCACCCTGGCCCGCGGTCGACTCGAGCAGCAGGAACGGGTCGTCGTCGTGGGTCAACTCGTCCAGCAGGGGCAACAGATACTCACGTACCTGCTTGAGCGCGACGGACCGGTCCCGGCCACCGGTGGCGCTCCCGGTGTGCACGACCACGCCCAGGACGCCGATCTCCCGCCCGCGTCGCAAGGAATGCCGCAGCGACTGCACCGACTTCTCGACCGTCGCCTCGGTGTGCGAGCCGAAGTTGATCAGATACGGGGCATGGACGTACGCGGGGATCGACTCGGCGGCGCAGGCGGCGCGGAACTCCTCATCCTGCTTCGGGTTTCCGGCGGGCGTCGCCCAACCACGCGGGTTGGCGACGAACACCTGGACGGTCTCGGCCCGGAGGTCGCGCGCGTAGGTCAGGCCGACGGAGTTGAGACCGCCGGCCACGGGAACATGGCCGCCGACGGGGTTGCGGAGCTGCTTGCTGGTCACACCCATCAGGGTGTCATGCGGCCCCGGGCGCCCCGTCGGCGGACCTCACGCCTGCCTCCCGCCCGGCCTCAGCGGATCTCGATGGTGATCGTCGACCCCTTGGGCGCCGTCTCACCGCCGTCCACCGACTGGCTCCTGACCGTGTCCCCGAAGAGTCCGAGCAGCCCACGGTCCTCGTCGACCTCGAACCCGGCATCCTCCAGAGTCTGCTTGGCGTCGTCCACGCTGTCACCCACCACGTCCGGGACCTCGACTATCTCGGGACCCTTGGAGATCGTCAGCGTCACGATGTCGCCCTCGGCGGCCTGGCGGCCCGCGCCCGGCGACTGTTCGGCGACCAGACCCTTGTCGAACTCCGAGTTGACCTGCTTCGAGGCGATCCTCACCTTCAGACCCGCCTGCTCCAGCTCCGCCGTGGCGTCCTCGACGGACGCGCCCGTGACCTCCGCGATCTCCACCGGGCTGCCCTTGCTGACGGTGATCGCGACGGCCGACCCGGAACGCCGCGTGGTCCCCGCATCCGGGTCCGTGCTGATCACGAAGCCCCGGGGGACGTCCTCGCTGAACGTGCGCGTGACCATGCCGGGCGCCAGGCCCTCGTCCCTCAGCACGGCCTTCGCCTTGTCCAGCCGGTAGCCCTGCAGATCGGGCACCTTCACTGTCCCCGGGCCGGAAGAGATGACCAGCGCCACGGAGTCGTTGTCACGGATCCGGGAGCCTGGCGCCGGGTCGCTGCTGATGACCGTGCCGCGCTTGACGGTGTCGCTGTTTCGCCGAGTGACCTTCCCTACGTCGAGACCGGCTCCCTCGATCCGCGACTTGGCCTGCGCCTCGGTCTGCGCCAGCAGCAGCGGGACCTTGGTGAACTGGCCGGAGTTGATGTACCAGACGCCCGCGCCGAGGCCGAGGACCAGCAGGATCGCGGTGACGATCGCGATCGTCCCGCGCCGCGGTGCGGGCATCCCGCTCCGGGGGCGCGAGGCGCGCCGCGACGCCGGGGGCGGCCCGGACTCGAACCGGCTGGTGTGCTCGAACCGGCTGGTCCGGTTGAGTGCGGCAGCGTCGTTCTCGTCGTGCTCGTTCACCGGCAGCAGCCGCGGCAGGGACAGCGAGCGCGGGATCACACTCGTACGGTCCTCGGCGTTGCCGTGGCCCGAGGCGAGCGCCCGGGGCGGCACGGCGTCGAGCTGTTCGGCGGTGAGCCCGGTCCGCGCCTGAAGGACCTGGCCGAGGAGCTCCACCGCGTCGTACGGGCGCACCTCGGGGTTGCGGGCGGTCGCCGAGGCGACCAGCTCGTCCAGGGCGAAGGCCATCCCCGGCACGGCGGCCGACGGAGCCGGTACGTCCTCGTGGAGGTGCTGGTAGAGCACCTGGGCGGGGGAGTCCCCGGAGTGCGGCTTGTCGCCGGTGAGCATCTCGTAGAGGACGACGCCGCACGCGTAGACGTCGACGCGGGTGTCGGCGGTGCCGTGCTCGATCTGCTCCGGAGCGAGATACGACACGGTGCCGAGAACGGCCCCCGTCGTGTTCGTGACGGTGTCCACGGCTCGTACCAGTCCGAAGTCCGCCACCTTGACCCGGCCGTCGTCCCCTATCAGGACGTTCTCCGGCTTCATGTCGCGGTGCACGAACCCGGCGCGGTGCGCGGCGCCGAGGGCGGCCAGCACCGGCTCCAGGATGTCCAGCGCGGCCCGCGGCTGCAGTGCCCCGCGATCGCGCAGCACGTCGCGCAGGGTGCACCCGGCGACGTACTCCATGGCCAGATAGACGTACGACCCGTCCGTGCCCTGGTCGAAGACCTGCACCACATTGGGGTGCGCGAGCCGGGCCACCGACTTGGCCTCCCGGATGAACCGCTCGACGAACGAGCCGTCGGCGGCCAGAGTCGGGTGCATCACCTTGAGCGCGAGCACGCGGTCGAGGCGGGTGTCCAGGGCCCGATAGACCGTGGCCATCCCGCCGACCGCGATCCGTGCGTCGACGCGATAGCGGCCGTCGAGCACGCGCCCGACAAGCGGGTCCTGAAGGGTCGTATCCACGCAGGCGAGTGTACGAGCCGCCACTGTCAACGCTGCCCGCTCGGCCCGTACAGGCCCGGGACTGCAGCGGACCTGTGACGCACCTCGCCCCCCGTCCACGACAACGCAGGCCGCACCCGCCGACGGCGAGCTGCCCCCACGGGCGACGCCCACCTTCCGATCGACCGGAAACGGGCGGTGCGCGGGCGCGAGAAAAAACCGCAGCGCCGGAGGCTAGAAGGCAGGCCGCTCGGGATCCAACCGCGCCACGCCCTCCTCAGGAGACGAGGCCAGGGCAAAGCGCCGCCGAGGAATCCGCCCCGCACGCCACGCAAGCCGCCCAGCGTCCACCGCATGCTTCATGGCCTCCGCCATCAACACCGGTTCCTGCGCCCGCGTCACAGCGGAGGCGAGCATCACACCCGCACACCCGAGCTCCATCGCCAACGCCGCATCCGACGCCGTACCGGCCCCCGCGTCCAAAATCACCGGCACGCGCGCGTGCTCCACGATCAGCTGGAAGTTGTGCGGGTTCCGGATCCCGAGCCCGGACCCGATGGGCGACCCGAGCGGCATGATCGCGGCGCACCCGACGTCCTCGAGCCTGCGCGCGAGCACGGGGTCGTCGTTCGTGTACGGCAGCACCGTGAACCCGTCGTCGACCAGCACCTCCGCCGCCTCCAGCAGCTCGATCGGATCGGGCAGCAACGTGCGCTCGTCGGCGATGACCTCCAGCTTGATCAGCTCGGTACCGAGCGCCTCGCGCGCGAGCCGGGCGGTCAGTACGGCCTCTCCCGCGGTGAAACACCCCGCCGTGTTCGGCAGCACGCGAATGCCGAGCCGGTCGAGCACGGACAGCACCGACCCGTGCGCCGAAGGGTTCACGCGTCGCATCGCGACCGTCGTCAGCTCCGTGCCGGACGCCACGAGCGCCCGCTCCAGGACATCGAGGCTGGGCGCACCCCCCGTACCCATGATCAGACGGGACGAGAAGGTCGTACCCCCGAGGACAAAAGGATCGTCGGCCATGGGTCAGCCTCCTTGGACGGCGGTGAGGATTTCGACACGGTCTCCCTCGGAGAGGGACGTGGACGACCACTGCGCGCGCGGGACGACGGTTTCGTTGAGTGCGGCGGCTATACCGGACGGGGCCGCTGTCAGGGTGGCGACGAGCGTGTCGAGGGCGGTGTCGGCGGCGATCGGGCGCCGCTCTCCGTTGACGAAGATGTTCATGCGGGCTGCTCCGTGCGGACGGCGGCGGCGCTGAAACGCGCGGCGGTGAAGGGGCGGGCCACATCGGGGAGCTCCCCCGTGGTCAGGACGTGCGCCATCACGTCCCCGGTGACGGGCGTGAGCAGGACGCCGTTGCGGTAGTGGCCGGTGGCCAGCAGGAGCCCCTCGAGTCCGGTCGGCCCGAGCAGCGGCGCGTTGTCGGGCGAACCGGGGCGATGCCCGGCGCGCGTCTCCGTGAGCGGCAGCTCGGTGATCCCGGGGACCAGCTCATGGGCGTCGCGCAGCAGCTCGTAGACCCCGCCCGCGGTCACCGTGGTGTCCCAGCCGAGCTCCTCACTCGTGGCGCCCACGACGAGCTCGCCGTTCTCGCGCGGCACCAGATAGACCTGGCTCCCGCGCACGACGGCCCGCACGGTCCGGTTCAGGAAGGGCGCGTACCGCTGCGGCACGCTCAGCCGCAGCACCTGCCCCTTCACGGGACGCACGGGCGGCAGTACGTCGTCGGGGACGCCCGCGAGCTTCCCGCTGAGGCTTCCCGCGGCGAGCACCACCTGCCCCGCCGTCGGCCGGTCGCCGTCCGTGGTGACGACCCCGGCGGCCCGATCCCGTACGACGGTCAGCCGCTCCGCCCACGCCCGGTGGAACCTCACTCCGGCCCGCTCGCACGCTGTGACCAGGGCCTTCGCCAGCCGCCGTGGGTCGATCTGGTGATCACCGTCGACCCGGAGCCCGCCGCGCACACCGGGCGCGAGCATCGGCTCCAGACGGCGGCACTCGCGACCGCTGAGCCACTCCGAGTCGAGCCCCGACCGCTGTTGCAGGGCGTGCAGTTCGCGCAGATGGGCGCGGTCGTCGGCGTCCAGCGCGACCGCAAGCGTGCCGCACCGGCGGTAGCCGAGATCCTGGCCCGTCGCCTCGGTGAGCTCGGTCACGAAGTCGGGATAACGGCGCGCGGAGGCGAGGTTCAGGCCCAGCAGGGTCTGTTCGCCGTAATGCAGCTCGGTGACGGCGGCGAGCATTCCGGCCGCCACGCGCGCGGCTCCGCCGCCGGGCTCGGGGTCCACGACCGCGGTGGCGAACCCGCGCTGAGCGGCCCGCCAGGCCGTGACGAGACCGATGATTCCGCCCCCGATGACAAGGACGTCTGAGGTATGTGTACGTGTAGGCGACATGGGCGTCCAGCCCCTCCCTTCGCCGGCATGACCCGGATCAGGTTCGTACGGTCGGAGGCCGCCAGCCTCCCTCTCAGCCCGGTGCGTCCGGGCTCCCGCGAGTGGTTTTCTGTGCTGGGGTCCGGGGGGCGTCCCCCGGGAGATGCAGCACGTTGGCTAGCGTAGCCCGCTGCCGTATGTCTCAGTAAGGGAGCCTCCGTCCATGGCCCGTTCGCTCGACGGACTCGTCCTCGCCCCGGTCGCCGATCAGGCGCCGGGACAGGTGGGTACCCGCACCCGGTTCGCCTATCACGAGCGGGACGGCGAGATCTGGGCCGAGTACGCGGGCGGGGATGTCGTGCGGGGCCATCTCGTGGGGACGCGGGAGGGCGACCGCCTCGATTTCCGGTACGTGCAGTTGAAGCGGGGCGGCGCCACGTCCTCGGGGCACTGCGTGTCGCTCGTCGTAGAGCTTCCCGACGGGCGGCTGCGCCTGGAGGAGACCTGGGAGTGGGAGTCTCAGGCGGGCAGTGGGACGAGCGTGGTGGAACAGGTGGAGCAGGCCGGACAGGTCGAACAGGTCGAACAGATCGCACGTTCGACGGGCAATGTGGAACAGGTCACTGAGCACGTCCGCTGACTGACGGATTTTCAGGTGTCTATGGTGATCAGGTGAGCGAGCAGACGCAGGCACAGGGGCGTACGGGACGGCAGGTCGTCATCGTTGGCGCGGGCATGGCCGGAGTGCAGACCGCGGTGGCCCTGCGCGACAAGGGCTTCACCGGCGGCGTGACGCTGATCGGCGCCGAGCCCCACCAACCGTACGACCGCCCGCCGTTGTCCAAAGCGGTGCTGCTCGGCAAGGCCGAGGGCTCCGCCTTCGACGTCGACTTCGAGGCACTGGACATCGAACTGCGGCTCGGCTGCGAGGCGCTGGGCGTGCGCCCCGCGGACCATGAGCTGGACACCGAGGCCGGGCCGGTGCCGTACGACGTGCTGGTCCTGGCGACCGGGGCGGAACCGATCCAGCTGCCGGGCGCGCAGGGCGTACCCGGCGTCCATCTGCTGCGCACCCTGGACGACGCCGAGCGGCTGCGCCCCGTGCTAGCCCGGCAGCACGACATCGTGGTCGTCGGGGCGGGCTGGATCGGCGCGGAGTTCGCCACCGCGGCGCGCGAGGCCGGGTGCGCGGTGACCGTCGTCGAGGCCGCCGACCGGCCGCTGGCCGGGGTACTGCCCGCCGAGGTGGCCGACCCCATGACGGCCTGGTACGCCGACAGCGGGGCGTCGTTGCGCACCCACGCGCGCGTGGAGAGCGTCGAGCCCGGCGCGGTGATCCTGGACGACGGCTCCCGGGTGCCCGCCGGCGCCGTGGTCGTCGGTATCGGCGCCCGCCCCGCCACTGACTGGCTCGCCGACTCAGGCATCGAGCTCGGGGCCCACCGCGAGGTCGTGGCCGACGCGCACCTGCGCACCTCCGTGCCGGACGTCTACGCGGTGGGCGACTGCGTTTCCTTCCCCTCGGGACGGTACGAGGAGCGACTCCTCGTCCACCACTGGGACAACGCCCTGCAGGGCCCGCGCACGGTGGCGGCGAACATCATCGGCGAGGTGCCGGCGGCGTACGACCCGGTCCCGTACTTCTGGTCCGAGCAGTTCGGCCGCTTCGTCCAGTACGCCGGCCACCATGCGTTCGCCGACACGACGATCTGGCGCGGCGACCCGTCGGGCGCCGGCTGGACGGTCTGCTGGCTCCGCGAGGCCCGCCTCGTCGCCCTCCTCGCCGTCGGCCGGCCCAGGGACCTGGCCCAGGGGCGCCGCCTGATCGAGGCGGGTACGCCGATGAACCCGGAACTGCTGTCGGATCCGTCCCGCCCCCTGAAGGACGCGACGGCGTAGCGGTGCGGGCAATCGAAAACGTATGCGATCTGCGCGACTCGGAACTGTGACTGGTCGAGATAGATGTCAGCGGCTCACCAGCAGACCTGGGCTTGAGCAGCTCGGTGGGCACGTTGCTTGTCACCAGATGGTCGGCCTTGTTGTCACCTGATCCGACTTTTCAGCCCGGTTGTCGCCCAAGCCGATGGCGATGCCACTGCCCGAAGAGGTTCCACCGGACGGTCAGACGCTCCAGCTGTAGAGGCCACCACCCGTGCTCACCGCAGACGCCGCTAGCCGGGACACTCCCTGCAGGACCGCCAGTAGATCATCGTCGGTCATATCGTCCCCGTCGGCAGACCTGAGCCTCGCGGTCCAGCGACCTGCCAGCTCCTCCAGCTCGGTGGAGCTGGCGTTGGCCAACGCCAGCGTCAACCGCTGCGGCAGAGCGAACACCTCAACGCCATCGTTCAAGGGGGCAGTGACCCACTCCGGCCACGACCACCCAAGGAGCTGCTCAATCGGCGGGACCTCGGCAGAGGGCTCCTTGAAGTACATGTCCCACTCCGCGATGGCACTGTCCGGCTCAATGAAACGGCAGCTCACAGACTCAAAGGCCTGACCAGGTCCCCCCGGCGCGTCGCAGCGGCAGACTCGTCGTCGGGAGCGAGGAAGAACACTATGTCGTGGGCCATCTCAGCATGATGGCAGCCCGCCGAACTGGGCGCCGGTGGCAGATATCGCAACCAGGTGACATGGATCTCGACCAGTCACAGGAACCCGGCTCGGAGGGTGCTCGGGTACCGACTGTCAGTCGGGGATGGCAGGCTTGTCCCGTGACCGAGATTGACGCAAAGATCGATGCTCTCGTCCCCGCCTGGCTCACCCTCCCCGACATCGCGGAAATGCTCGATGTCGAGGTGACCCGCGTCCGGCAGCTGGTCAAGGAGGGCCAGCTGATCGCCGTACGCCGTGGTGAGAACCGCGCGCTGCACGTCCCCGCCGCCTTCATCGACGGGGCCGAGCAAAAGGTCGTCAAGGGCCTGTCCGGCACCCTGACGCTCCTGCGGGACGACGGTTTCTCCGACGAAGAGATGCTCGAGTGGCTCTTCACCTCCGACCCGACCCTGCCCGGCACCCCCGCGCAGGCTCTGAGCGAGAATCGCGGCACGGAGGTGAAGCGCCGCGCCCAGGCGCTCGCCGTCTGATCCGACAACCGTCCGGCGTACGGACCACGATCGGCCCCGGACCACCCCGGGTCGACGTGGTCCGTACGCACCGCACCACGGGGGACACACGCATGCCCGAGAACGCCGTCACCGCCCGCACCCGGCTCGCCGACGCCCGCGTCTACCTCTGCACGGACGCCCGTAAGCGCCAGGGCGACCTGGCCGAGTTCCTGGACGCGGTCCTGGCGGGCGGCGTCGACATCGTGCAGCTGCGCGACAAGGGTATGGAGGCAGCAGAGGAGCTGGAGCACCTCCAGGTCTTCGCGGACGCCTGCGCCCGCCACGGCAAGCTCCTCGCGGTCAACGACCGTGCGGACGTCGCCCACGCGGCCCGCGCCGACGTCCTGCACCTGGGCCAGGGCGACCTCCCGGTCCCGGCGGCCCGCGCCGTCCTCGGTGACGAGGTACTGATAGGCCGCTCCACACACGCCGAGTCCGAGGCCCAGGCCGCCGCCGTCCAGGAGGGTGTGGACTACTTCTGCACCGGCCCCTGCTGGCCCACCCCCACCAAGCCCGGCCGCCACGCACCCGGCCTCGACCTGGTCCGTCACACCGCCGCACTGGGCACGGACCGGCCCTGGTTCGCCATCGGCGGCATCGACCTCGGCAATCTCGACGAGGTACTGGAGGCGGGCGCCCGCCGTGTCGTCGTCGTGCGGGCGATCACCGAGGCGGACGATCCGGCAGCGGCGGCGGGAGAATTCGCGAAGCGGCTGCGTCACGCATAGCTCCGCACGGTCGTCCGGATCAGTTGTTGTCCGACGGTTTGTTCGATCGTTTACCCAAGGGTGCCCGAGGGTGCCCGAGGTGCCCGATGGCTGTCCGATGCCTGTCCGAGGGGTGGACAACAAATCGACATATCGGACAATTCTCTTCAGTTCGGTTGGGTGACCGGCGCCCCCTGGCTAACCTGCGGGTATGGCCCTCGGATCTGCTTCCACCAGGACTGACCGCGCACGCACCGTGCGCGACATGCTCGCGACCGGCAAGACGACGTATTCGTTCGAGTTCTACGCGCCGAAGACCCCCAAGGGCCAGCGGAGCCTGTGGAACGCGCTCCGCCGGGTCGAGGCCGTCGCGCCCGACTTCGTCTCCGTGACCTACGGAGCCGGTGGCTCCACGCGCGCGGGCACGGTCAAGGAGGCCGAACAGATCGTCGTCGACACGACGATCACCCCGGTGGCCCACCTCACCGCGGTCAACCACTCCATCGCGGAACTGCGCAACATCATCGGCCAGTACGCGGACGCCGGTATCCGGAACATCCTCGCGGTCCGGGGCGACCCGCCCGGCGACCCCATGGGCGAGTGGGTGCCGCACCCCCAAGGCCTCACCTACGCGGCCGAACTCGTCCGTCTCATCAAGGAGTCGGGCGACTTCTGCGTCGGCGTCGCCGCCTTCCCGGAGATGCACCCCCGCTCCGCCGACTGGGACGTGGACGTCGCACACTTCATCGACAAGTGCCGGGCCGGCGCGGACTATGCGATCACCCAGATGTTCTTCCAGCCCGAGTCGTACCTGCGTCTGCGCGACCGCGTCGTGGCGGCCGGCTGCGCGACACCGGTGATTCCCGAAGTCATGCCGGTGACAAGTGTGAAGATGTTGGAACGACTTCCCAAGCTCAGCAACGCCGCGTTCCCGGATGCCCTGAAAGAGCGGATCCTCACAGCCAAAGACGATCCGGCGGCTGTACGCTCCATTGGCATCGAGTTCGCGACGGAGTTCTGTGCGAGGCTGCTGGACGAGGGAGTCCCCGGACTGCACTTCATCACGCTCAACAACTCCACGGCGACCCTGGAAATCTACGAGAATCTCGGCTTGCACCACCCGCAGCAGGCCTAGACCGGTCGCACCCACGTACGACACACTGCGTAGCGGCCACTGGGAGAGGGGCGTACATGGGCTGGACGGTCCTCTATATCGCTTTCGGCATCGTCGCGCTGTGGCTGCTCGGCGAGGTCCTGCTGCAGTACAAGGCGCGACTGCGCTGGCGCCTGCTCGCCTTCGTCGGCTTCCTCGGTGTGGTTCTGGGTGTGCTGATCCCCTCCGTGGTGGTCATCGGCCTGGGCGCGGCCGCCTTCGCGGTCGGCCAGACATACGTCACGCTGTCGTTCCGCCGTGGCTTCGCGGCCGGTTGGGCCGTGGGCAACCGCCAGGGCGCCGACAACGCCACGGGCGGCAAGAGCAAGCGCCGCCGCGGTGAGCCGGACCGTCAGGACCCGACGCTGGAGGTCTCCGACCTCGAAGCGGCCGAGGGAACGGCCGAAGGGATGGCGGCGGGCGCCGCGTATCCGCAGGGTGACGACTACGCCCGCGAGGACGACGTGTTCTCGCCCGCGCAGTCCGACCGGTTCATGCCGCCCGGCTCCGGCGACTCCACGGCCGCCGAGTCCACTGCCGTCTACGAGCCGCAGCCTCTGCCGGAGGACACCGGTTCTTACGGCATCTACAGCAACGCCGCCCACGCGGCCGCCGCGGACCAGTCCTACGCCAACGCGGCCCAGCCCCAGGACCAGCAGGCCTACGCGTACGAGGGCTACTCCGGCTACGACCAGCAGCAGTACGCCTACGACAACGGCCAGCAGCAGTACGCCGCTTACTCCGACCCGTACATCGGCACGCAGACCTACAGCGGCGCTTCGTACGACACGACCTACGGTGGCGGCGAGCAGCAGTACATGCAGCAGCAGGGGTACGGGCAGGACCAGTACGCCACCGGTGGCTACGGCGGCGAGACCCCGGCCGGTGGCGTCTGGGTCCCGCAGCAGCGCAGCACCGACGACGCGTACGGCGGCGAACTCCCCCCGGAGCAGCCGTATCCGTACGAGGGCAACGGCACGGGCAACGGCACCGGGTACGACGAGCAGTACCGGTACTAGGCCCGCCGCGGCGGCGGGCAGCCGCGGCTCAGGGCGCCGGAGGGCTCACTGAGAGCCCCTGAACTCCGGGCCCTCCACGATCAGTCCGGACACCAGGGCGCCCGACATGCCCGCGTGCGGGAGGCCGCCGCCGGGGTGGGCCCAGCCGCCGACCGCGAACAGACCGGGCATACGGGTGCTGTTCGACGGATGCAGCAGACGGCCGTCGGCCGCGGCGAGCGCCGGAGCGGGGACCGCACCGCCGTCCGCGCCCGTAACCTCCGCGATGTCGGCCGGGGTGCGGACCTCGTGCCACAGGAGACGGTCCCGCAGGTCCGGTATGGCGCGCTCGGCGACGCCGAGAACCCGCTCGACGTCGGACCCGGACAGGTGCAGGCCCGACGGGACCGTGACGGTCAGCGTGACCGCCTCGTGCTCCCCGTCCGGCACCAGAGTGGGGTCGTCCGGGCGCGACACCGTCACGGTGGGCGCGGCCGGCAGCCCCGGACGCTCACCGAAGACCCGGTTCAACTCCTCCTCGCGGTCGGTCGCGTGCACCACCGTCCGATGTGCCGTCCCCTCGGGCCGCCCACCGCGCAGCGCCAGCAGCACGGTCAGCCGACTCGGCGCCCCGCGCTGCGGCGAGACCTCGCCACCGCCCCGCACCGCCGTCCCGGGGGTGACGAGACCGTCCAGCACGCCGGGAGCGACACCCGCGACGACGAAGTCCGCGTCGGCGACGGTCCCGTCGGCGAGCTCCACGCCCGCCGCCCGCCCGTCCTTCTCCACGATCCCCGTGATCCGGGCACCGAAGGAGAACTCGACCCTCCGGGCCAGACACCGCTCGTACACCGCGCGCGCCAACTCCCGCATGCCGCCGCGCACATACCAGGTGCCGAAGGCGTGCTCCATGTACGGCAGGACGGCCGCGCTCGCCGGAGCGACACGTGGATCGAGCCCGTGTGTGAGGGCGTGGCTCTCCAGGAGGGCCGTGAGGCGCACGTCGCGCAACTCCCATGCGCCGAGCTCGTCGAGGGTGGCGGCCCGGCGGGTGCGCAGCAGCTTCTTGTGCGGCAGCGAGGGGTAGGGCTCACGCTCGGCGAGCACCGACCAGTTCGGCCACAGCGGCTCCTCCAGGAGGGGCCGGCGCGTGCGGTCCCAGGCCTCGCGTGCCCGCACCAGGAAGTCGCCCCACCGCTCGCCCGCGCCCGCCCCGAGAGCCTCGTCGAGGGCGGCGACGACGCCCGCGCGCGAGGCGTTCGGCAAGGAGACCTCCGTCCCGTCCGCGAAGACATGGCGCGACGACGGGTCCACCTGGACCAGCTCGACGCACGCCTCCAGCGGCTCCTTGCCCGTCTTGACGAACACATCGCGGTAGACCGCGGGCAGCGTCAGCAGTCCCGGGCCCGTGTCGAACGCGAAGCCGTCGCGCTCGAAGCGGCGCACCGCACCGCCGTACGTCTCCGCACGCTCGTACACCACCACCCGGTGGCCCGCGACGGCCAGCCGGGCGGCGGCCGCCATCGCGCCCATCCCGGCGCCGATCACCGCAATCCGTCCCATGCCCGCGACTTTATCGGCCACCACTGACAGCCCGCCCGCGGTGGTCAGTCGGGCGGCCGCTCGATCCGCGCCGCAAGCCGTTTCTCCTCCCGGCGCTGCGCCCTGCGGCGCAGGAACCGCCGGATCCGCGAGACCAGGAAGAAGAGCAGGATCAGCCCGGCGAGCAGCAGGACGGCCGCGATGATCGCTGCAGCCTCGGGGTGGAACATCGCGAAGGTGAGGATCCCGGCGACCCCGAGATCCTCGGCGGTGCTCACGATGATGTTGGTGAACGGCTCCGGCGAGGTGTTGATGGCCATCCGCGTGCCGGCCTTGACCGTGTGGCTCGCCAGCGCCGTCGAACCGCCGATCGCGCCCGCCGCCAGATCGGAGAGCGAAGCGCTCTGCCCGGCGAGCAGCGCCCCGACCCACGCACCCGCCGCCGGCCGGATCACGGTGTGCACCGAGTCCCACACCGAGTCCACGTACGGGATCTTGTCGGCGACCGCCTCGCAGAGGAAGAGAACGCCCGCTGTGACAAGGATCTCGGGGCGCTGCAGGGACTCGGGGACGTCGTCGCTCAAACCGGTCGCGCCGAAGAGACCGAGGAGCAACACCACCGCGTAGGCGTTGATGCCGCTGGCCCAGCCGCTGGTGAAGACCAGGGGGAGTACGGACACGGACGCGATCGTAACCAGTTGACGACGGTGCGTCCTGGGCATGAGTGCGGACGGCTGAGTATCCGTACCTAGGGGGTGAGATGAGTACGCGCGCGGATGGGGCCCGACCTGCGCGAACGAGAGAGTGGAGGCACGGAAAGGGGCGCGGCTCCGGTACCGCCGACACGGGGCGGCGGAACGGTCCTCGCGCCCTTGACCGCTCCTTCCGCCGACACGGTCGGCGGGAGCGAGGCACGGGGGAACCCGGGGGACGACCGAACGGGGCCCAACGGGGGAGTACAGGGGTGCACGGGGTGCACGGGGGAGTACGGGGGAAGTAACGGGGGAGCACGGCGAAGCGCCGGTTCGAGGTGGCCCGCGGGGGACGCGGCCACAGCGAACCGGCGCTTTCGTGTTCGGTGCACTTCCGGCGGAGGCGGAACTACCGGTTGCCGCTCACACGCCCCTGGAGCAGCCGCGACAGCGCTGCGTGGACGTCGTCCAGGGAACGCTGCGGCTGGAAGGCCTGCCAGTCCAGGGCGGCGACCAGGACCATGCCGACCAGCGCTGCCGCCGTCAGCGGAATGTCGATCTCGTCGCTGAGTTCGCCGTTGGCGACCCCGTCGCGCAGCACGCCCTCGACGACCGCGACCGCCTCCTGCCGGACCACCAGGAGCGTGGACTGCCAGGCACGGTTGGTGCGCCACAACTCGGCCACGTACAGCTGCGTGAAGGCCGGGTAGCAGTCGATGAAGACGAGCCCGGCCCGGATCATCGCGTCCAGCGCGTCGACCTTGGTTCCGCCGTCCCGTGCGGTTTCTTCCGCCGCCTCCCGCAGGGAGGCGGTGAGGAGTCCCACGCCGTGCCGCAGCAGCTCTTCGAAGAGGACGGACTTGCTCGCGAAGTTGTAGTAGACCGTGCCCTTGGCGACCCCGGCCCGCTCGGCGATCTCGTCCACTGTGGTGGCGGAGAAACCTTGTTCCGCGATGAGGGTGACCGCCGCCTCGTAGAGCTTCTGCCGGGTCGCTTCGCGGCGGCTGCCGCCGACTGCCGTGGTGTTGCTGCTTTCCATGGCCCCGATTGTCACAGGAACGCTCGCACCAGCGGTCACAGGCTCAGCTCCGGGTGCAGCCGGGCGAGGGCCCACACCTGCTCTACCCGAACCTGCGATCGAAGCAAAAGTCCAGGTCAGAACGGATTGTCAGTGGCATACCTCACGATAGGCACATACGGCCACAGTGCCGTCACACAGACGACAGGAGGTTCGTCATGGCCACCTCTTCCGCAGCCGCCGCCCAACGGCGTCGCGCCCCCGGCCCTGCCCCCTCACTGACCGGCCCGGCGAGCGATGTGCACCCCGTGCTCCGCCGGGCCACGGCCCCACCCGCCGCCCTCGACCTGCTCGCCCAGGCCCGCGCCGGACTCGACGAGGCGGCCACCCTCGAAACCCCCAACGAGCGGTACGCGACGGCGCACTTGGCCGCCCTGCGCACCGCAGCCGCCGTACTCGCCGCGCGGGGACGCCCGGAGCCCACGCCCCGACGCCGGGCCCGCATCCGCAGCGCCTGGGAAGTGCTACCCGAAATCGCGCCCGAACTCGCCGAGTGGAGCGCTTTGTTCGCCTCCGGAGCCACCCGCCGTGCCCGTGCCGAGGCGGGCATCCAGGGCGCCGCCGGCAGCCGCGACGCCGACGACCTGATACGCGACGTGGCGATGTTCCTGCGCCTCGTCGAGCGGATGCTGGTGCTGCAGCCCGTGCTGCCCCAGCCCCGCCCGGACACGGCCCCGGAAGTCCCGGACGCGGACCAGGAGATACCGGACGCCGGCTGAGCGGCACCGCAGCCGCGGACCGCAGCACCGGTGATCATGCGCCGACCATCTGCCCGTCATCCGCCCACCGCCTGCCCGCCATCCGCTCATCACCTGCTGACCAGCCGCTCATCACCCGATCCGCCGCGTGAGACGGGGGATCGGGTATGGCTGCGGAGGCAATAGGGTGGAGGCGCCTGAAGCCTCCCACCGGGAGGCCCCCCGATCGCTCCGCCGTGCAAGAGGCGGTGCCGCGCCGAGGAGTCAACTGCCGTGTCGGACCCGATGCGCCCCCGCGCTTCTCTCCGTACCGCCGTGGTCTGGGAGGTCCTCAAGGACGCCCTCGACCGCCGGGTCAAGGCCACGGGGCGAGAGTCCCTGGACGTCCTCGACACCGGGGGCGGCAGTGGCAACTTCGCGGTGCCCGTGGCCCGCCTCGGCCACCGGGTCACCGTCGTCGACCCCAGCCCGAACGCGTTGTTCGCGCTGGAGCGCCGGGCCGCCGAGGCCGGCGTCGCCGACCGCGTGAACGGCGTCCAGGGTGATGCGCACGGCCTCTTCGACGTCGTCGGGCGCGGCGGCTACGACGTGGTGCTGTGCCACGGAGTCCTCGAGTACGTGGACGACCCGGCCGACGGTGTGCGCAACGTGGTGGACGCACTGCGCCCCGAGGGTGTCCTCAGCCTCCTCGCCGCCGGTCTGGGCGGAGCCGTGCTGGCCCGCGCCCTCGCCGGGCACTTCAAGGAAGCCAAGCACGCGCTCGATGACCCTGACGGACGCTGGGGCGAGGGTGATCCCGTGCCCCGCCGCTTCACCGCCGAACAGCTCACGGCACTCGTCGAGGGCGCGGGCCTGCGGGTCGGCGCCGTGCACGGCGTACGGATCTTCGCGGACCTGGTCCCCGGCGTCCTCGTCGACACCGAGCCGGGAGCCCTGGAAGCCCTCCTGAAGCTGGAGGAGGCGACCGCCGAACTGGCCGCGTTCCACTCCGTGGCCACGCAGCTTCATGTGCTCGGTGAGACGCGGGGGGCCGACGAGAGCTGAGCCGTCTCCCGTGGTGCGCCCCTGATCAGGGGCGGGACGGCAGATGGAGTACGCCACAGGCCCCCCGATCGGGCGCTCGGCGCCGTATGATCGAGGGAGACCGTCCGGCATGACGGACCGTCCTCTGGGGAATGCACGCCTCAGTGGATCGGGGCGGCCATGGCGGGTCCCGGTTGGCGAATTGGCGCAGAGGGGCGGGTTTCACGGGGGCGATTCCCTGCCTATCCTTAAGGGGACCCCCGGTCGCCCCGGCGACTGCACGATGAGGAGGACGCCGTGCCGCTCTCGGAGCACGAGCAGCGAATGCTCGAGCAGATGGAGCGAGCGCTGTACGCCGAAGATCCCAAGTTCGCGACAGCGCTTGAGGGTAGCGGGCTGCGTACGTACACCCGGCGACGGGTCTACCAGGCGGTCGCGGGTTTTCTGGTGGGTATCGCGCTCCTCATGGCCGGAATGGTCGCCCAGCAGATCTGGGTGAGCGTGGTGGGCTTTCTCGTCATGCTGGGCTGCGCGGTGCTAGCCGTCACCGGATGGCGCAAGGCTCCCAAGCCGGGTGAACAGCCGGCCACGCCCGGTGCATCCGGCGCACCTGCCGCGCGCCGCCAGGGCCGACAGCGCCGCTCCATGATGGACCGCATCGAGGAACGCTGGCAGCGCCGCCGAGACGAGCAGGGCGGGCACTAGCCTCCGGGCGCCCCTAGCCCAAAGACATCGCGTGAGGGGGTGTCCACCGACAGGGTGGACACCCCCTCACGCACGCCCTGAAGCAGTCGCGCCGAAGTGGTGAGCCTGAGTGCCGCCAACGGCGATGAGGTATCTGCCCGATCGCGCCGAGCTCTCGGCTGAGCCGAGACCGCGGGGAGGGCGTGCGTACAGCAGTCCCGGTCAGCCGTCCCGGTCAGCGGTGCCTGTGCATCCGTGTGGGCCTGTATCCCGGCCGACCGGGATACAGGCCCACACGGGCACCGACGTCAGCCGCTCTGCTCCGAAGGGCGCTCGGAAGGACGCCACCGCCGCAGCAGGGACTCCCTGCGGGCAGCCAGGCGAACCGTCAGGCTCGCCCAGCGGTCCAACGCCGTCCAGGCCACTCTGACGGCTGAGCGGGGAGCGAGGAGCGCCCGGAGGCGGGCGGCGCGGCTGGCCGGCGCGCGGAGGGCGTCCGCGACACGGCAGGCGTCTTCCGTGAGACCTGCCGTCGGGCGGGGATGCGGAGCGTAGAGCACTTGCTCCACCGCCGCGGCCATCCGGTGCACCGCCCCCGACGCCTCCGCATCGAGGAGCCCGAGCCGCACGATCCGTGCGGCGGCCTTGCGCGGCGTCTGGGACTCGTCCGGCACGATCCCGTAGTCCCACGCCGTATCGGTCACTTCCAGCCAGGCCGCCAGTGTGTACGCCGCTGCGTCCGCCTCACTTCGGCCGTGCGCACCGAGCCGCAAGGACCGGACCCGTATCCGCCACAGCATCGGCAGCAACGGCACCGCCAGCACCACGAGTCCCGCCAGAGCCAGCCCCAGGATCTGGAACCACGGTGTGCCGTCGTCCTTGGAGCCCACCGTGGCCAGCGCGGACTCGCTCGCGCACGCTTCTCGCCTCTGCTGTCCTTGAACCTGGCAGTCGTCGTCGGCCGAGGGGGCGGCGGGAGGCGCCACGGACGTCGATGTCGACGGCCTCGGCACGGTCGGCGCGTCGAGGCCGGGGGTGTCCGTCTGGGTGTACTCGGGCACCGAGCCCCGGTTCGGGGTCGGCTCGAAGCGGGTCCAGCCCACCCCTTCGAAGTACAGCTCGGGCCAGGCGTGCGCGTCCCGCAGCATCACCGACATCGAACCGTCCGCCTGCGGAGAGCCGGGCGTGAATCCCACCGCGACCCGGGCCGGTATCCCCAGCGTGCGGGCCATCGCGGCCATGGCGAAGGAGAAGTGGACGCAGAAGCCCTCCCTGTCCTTCAGGAAGCGCGCGATCGCGGCCGAACCGCTGCCGACCTGCACTTGGGTGTCATAGGTGAATCCACCGGACACGGCGAAGTAGTCCTGGAGTTTGACCGCCTGCTCGTAGTGATTGGCCGAGCCTTCGGTGACCTCTCGCGCGGTGTCCGCCACCAACGACGGCAGCGACTCGGGCACCTTGGTGAACTCGCGCTTCAGGGCTGCCGACGGCTCCGGCGCGTTCGCGAGCTGTTCCGCGGTCGGCTGGACGATCAGGCTCGTCACGCCGTACCGCACGCCGCGCGTGTTCTGGCCGTGGTCACCGACCAGCGTGCGCCCCACCGGCTCGTACCGCCAACTGCCCTCGATGCTCACCCGGCTCGCGGGATAGGGCATCGGCAGCCAGTCCTGCGCATACCAGTCCGCCGCCGAGATACTGGTCTGGATCTCACTGCGCTGGATGTCGGCCCCGAGGCCGATCGGTGTCGGAAGCGTGTCCGGCACGTCCTCGATGCGCCGCTGGGCCGGCTTCCACGCCGTGCCGTCGAACTCGTCCAGCGACACGATCCGCAGATACAGGTCCTGGGTGTCGTCGGAGTTGGTGCGGTAGGACATGACCTGGCGGTCCTCGTCCACGTTCAGACTGTCGCGGAGCGAGACCAGCGGGTTCACCGCGGAGATCGTGCCGCCGCCCCCGGAGCCCGAGCCGACGCCCGCGCCCGCGCCGTCCAGCAGACCGCCGTCGAGTGCGGGCAGACCGAGCGGCACCACCAGGGCGACGCCCAGGGCGACCGCACCGATGCGCCGCCCTGTGCGGACGGGCGCGACCGCCCCAGCCGCGGGATCCGGCCCCTGCGTGCGGGGCGCGCCACCGAAGACGCGGCCCCATTGCGACAGCCGGTCGCGGCCCTCCGCCAGGAGGAGCGTCAGATAGCCGGCGGCCGCGAGCAGGAACCACAGCCAAGTGGCGCCGCCGTCCGACAGCCCCGCAGCGACCGAGTACAGCGCGAGCAGCGGGAGTCCCGCGGGGGCCGCACTGCGGAACGTCACCGCGAGCGCGTCCACCGCGAGCCCGATCACCAGGACACCGCCGACCAGCATCAGCCGGATACCGTCGGACAGCGGTGCCGGTATGGCGAATCGCCCGACGTCGTCCGTGCCGGCCTGCAGCAGCACCCCGAACTGGTTGAACACCTCGGGCCCCGGGATGATCCCGAGGACTGCCTGCTGCCTGGCGAAGACCAGCGTCAACAGCAGCAGCGTCACCAGCGCCTGCACCGCCACGGTCAGCGGTCGGGCCAGCGGAACCCGCCGGGTCAGCGCGCCCACACCGGACTGCACCGCCAGCAGGAACGCCGCCTGGAAGAGCCAGGTCACCTGGCCGACCAGCGGCAGCAGCGCGCACGCCGCCGTCAGCGTGGCCGCCGCCGAGCACAGCGTCAGTCGCGCGCGCCCGCTCATGAGCCTCCACCCCCTGCTGTACTCCCGGTCGACGCGACGTCCGTGCGCTGCCGGTCCGCCTGCCGCCACAGGTCGGCGAGCCCCGCCCCCCGTGGCACCATCACGGCGGTCCAGCCCGCCTCGCGCAGCATGCGCAGTCGATCCTCGCTCTTGTCCAACGGGCCGGGGACGTCGGTCGGTTCCCGCACCCATGTCTCGCTGTCCAGCAGGAAGGCGACGGCCCCGCCGCTGCGCTGGCGCATCTTGGCGAGCACCGTCGCCTGCTCCTGGTCCAGGTCACCGAGAAAGGCGATCAGCAGCCCCTCGTTGCCACCACGCAGCACGTCGTACGCGCGTGAGAGTCCGGTGCCGTCCGAGTGGTCGATGACCGCGAGCGTGTCCATCATCAGCCCGGCCGCGTCGGCCGACTGCTGGTTTGCGCCCGCGAATCCGTCGGCCCCCTCGCCGGGCACCGAACTGCCGTCGTCCGTCAACAGCCTTACCGAAAAGCCTCGCTCGAGCATGTGCACCAGCGCCGACGCCGTGCCCGAGACGGCCCACTCGAAGGCCGAGTCCGGGCCCGCGCCGGCGTAGGCGAGGCCCCGGGTGTCGAGCAGCACCGTGCAGCGGGAGCGCTGTGGCTGCTCCTCGCGACGGACCATCAGCTCGCCGTAGCGCGCGGTCAGGCGCCAGTGCACCCGGCGCAGATCGTCGCCGTAGCGATATCCGCGGGGGATGATGTCGTCCTCGCCGGCCAGCGCGAGCGAGCGCTGCCGCCCGTCGCCGTACCCCTTCGCTTCGCCGCTCAGCCGCACCGGCGGCAGCGGTTCCACGCGCGGGACGACCGTCAGGGTGTCGTACGTCGAGAAGGAGCGGGTCAGCTCGCACATTCCGAAGGGGTCCGTGAGCCGCAACTGCAGCGGCCCCAGCGGATACCGGCCGCGCAGGTCCGAGCGCACCCGGTAGGACACCTCGCGGCGGCCGCCCGCCTCCACCCGGTCCAGGACGAACCGGGGTCGCGGGCCGAGCACGTACGGCACCCGGTCCTGGAGCATCAGCAGTCCGGTGGGCAGCCGTGAGACGTTGTCCATCCGGAGATGGACCCGGGCTTCGGAACCGGCGGGCACGCGCGCGGGAGAGAGCCTGCGGCTGCCCGCGACCCGGTAGCGGGTGCGGTACAGCACGGTTGTGCAGACCAGCGGCAGCACGGCGAGCAGCAGCCCGACCCGGAGCAGATCGCTTTGCCCCAGGACGTACGCGCAGATCGCCGCCGCGACTCCGGCGGCCAGGAAGGAGCGTCCGCGCGTGGTGAGACCGGCGAGCGCGGTGCGCAGCCCGCCCTTGTCCTCCTCGGCGTCGCTCGTCCCCCCGGACGTCATCACAGCCTCCGGGGCGGCTGCTGGCCGTACGCGGGCGCCCCGCGGCCCATCGTGAAGCCGGGCTGCTGCTGGGGCGCGGCAGGCAGGGGGGTGCGCTGCAGGATCTCCTCGACGACCTGCTCGGCCGTACGACGGTTCAACTGCGCCTGGGCCGTGGGCAGGAGACGGTGGGCCAGGACCGCTACGGCGAGTGCCTGGATGTCGTCCGGCAGCGCGTACTCCCGGCCGCTGAGCGCCGCGGAGGCCTTCGCCGCGCGCAGCAGGTGCAACGTGGCACGCGGCGAGGCGCCGAGTCTGAGGTCGGGGTGGGTGCGGGTGGCGGCGACCAGATCCACCGCGTACCGCCGAACCGTGTCCGCGACGTGAACCGTGCGGACGGCGTCGATCAGCTTCACGATCTCGTGCGCGTGCGCCACCGGCTGGAGGTCGTCCAGCGGGGAGACCCCGCCGTGGATGTCCAGCATCTGCAATTCGGCGTCCGCACTGGGGTAGCCGATGGAGACGCGGGCCATGAAGCGGTCGCGCTGGGCCTCCGGCAGCGGGTACGTGCCCTCCATCTCGACCGGGTTCTGCGTGGCCACCACCATGAAGGGGCTGGGCAGTTCGTAGGTCTGACCGTCGATGGTGACCTGGCGCTCCTCCATCGACTCCAGGAGCGCGGACTGCGTCTTGGGCGAGGCGCGGTTGATCTCGTCGCCGATCACGATCTGAGCGAAGATCGCACCCGGCTTGAACTCGAAGTCCCGGCGCTGCTGGTCCCAGATGGACACCCCGGTGATGTCCGAGGGCAGCAGGTCGGGCGTGAACTGAATACGCCGCACTGAGCAGTCGATGGACCGCGCCAGTGCTTTGGCGAGCATGGTCTTGCCGACGCCCGGGACATCCTCGATCAGAAGATGCCCCTCGGCCAGCAGCACGGTCAGCGAAAGCCGTACGACCTCAGGCTTGCCTTCGATCACTCCTTCCACCGAACTGCGGACACGCTCCACAGTGGCGGTCAGATCTGTAAGGCTCGCTCGATCGTCATAGGTCGTCACCCGGCCCTCCTCGGCCCTTTCTCGGGCCGACGCCCTGTGCGGACCGGCCCACCCCGAAACACGGACACCACTTGGGAGAAGTTCCCCGTGATGCCACACCCGCATTCTTGTTGCCGTTACCGGTTCGTGTCATCCGCCTGTGGATAACTGGCTGCGATATGTCAGGTCTTACGGCCTTTTGGGAGCCGGAAGGTCGGGGTTTTTCGTGAAGAGAGAGTGCCACGAGGGCCCCGGGGAGTTTCGGCGGGGCCCGCGGAGCGGTCAGGCAGGGTCGATCTCGCGCAGCAGACCCGTCGTCACGTCGAAGACGAAGCCGCGCACGTCATCCGTGTGCAGAAGGAACGGGGAGGTGCGCACGCGCTGCATCGACTGCCGTACGTCCTGTTCGACGTCCCGGAAGGCTTCGACCGCCCAGGCGGGACGCTGACCGACCTCCATCTCCAGGTCGTGCCGGAAGTCCTCGGTGAGGGACTCCAGGCCGCACCCGGTGTGGTGGATGAGCACGACGCTGCGGGTGCCGAGCGCCCGCTGGCTGATGGTGAGGGAGCGGATCACGTCATCGGTGACGACCCCGCCCGCGTTGCGGATGGTGTGGCAGTCGCCCAGCTCCAAGCCGAGCGCGGCGTGCAGGTCGAGCCTTGCGTCCATGCACGCGACCACCGCCACGTGGAGTACGGGACGGGCATCCATCCCGGGGTCGGTGAATGCGGCGGCGTACTGATGGTTCGCGTCGATGAGACGGTCGGTCACCGTGTCGCCGGTGGATCCGCCCTTGGTCGTTATGGCGCCTTCGGGCTCGGTGGGAACGGATGCAGAAGTCGTCATACCTATGACGGTACTGGTCACGCCCGGAGGAGTCCTGCTGTGAGAGGGGACAAAGAACGTCATCGCGTCTTGTTGTGAGGTAACCCACACGGGCAGTGCGAGAGCATCCATATGGCTGATTTTTCCGATTCAGGGCTTCGTCCAGGGGTTCGTCCAGGCGTTCGTCGAGGTGTGGTCAGCGACGCGCATGCTGATTGATTGACCCCGAGACACCGTGGACTAAAGTGACGCGAAGCGGGAGGTGAGACTCTCCCTGCTGGACAGATTTCCCCCGGAGACCCGGCGATTTTCCGGCGTCTTCCCCGCGTGCGCGGTGCGTACGTACGGCTCGGCCTCCTCCCGCTCCCGGTCGGCTGACGCCACTCACCCGGCGCCGGCAGGCCTCTCCTTCTCGAGCGGGTGGGGACCCGGTGGTGCGTACGGCCGCGCCGGACCTGAGAGGGCCCCTTGAGCCAGAGTCGACACGTCCCGGTGATGCTCCAGCGGTGCCTGGACATGTTGGCCCCGGCCCTCACCGAGCCGGGAGCCGTCGTCGTCGACTGCACCCTCGGACTCGGCGGCCACAGCGAGGCGCTCCTCACCCAGTTCCCTGACGCCCGTCTCGTAGCCCTCGACCGCGACAAGGAAGCGCTGCGCCTCTCCGGGGAACGGCTCGCTCCCTTCGGTGACCGTGCCACCCTTGTGCACGCCGTTTACGACGAACTGCCCGACGTACTCGACCGCCTGGGCCTGCCCCGCGTCCAAGGTGTCTTGTTCGACCTCGGCGTCTCCTCCATGCAACTCGACGAGGCGGACCGTGGGTTCGCGTATGCGCAGGACGCCCCGCTCGACATGCGCATGGACCAGACCACCGGCATCGGCGCGGCCGAGGTGCTGAATACCTACCCGCCGGGCGAACTGGTGCGGATCCTGCGGGCGTACGGCGAGGAGAAGCAGGCCAAGCGGATCGTCTCGGCCATCGTGCGCGAACGCGCGAAGGAGCCCTTCAGTAACAGCGCGCGGCTCGTCGAGTTGATCCGCGACTCGCTGCCGCAGGCCGCCAAGCGCACCGGCGGCAACCCCGCCAAGCGCACCTTCCAGGCGCTGCGCATCGAGGTCAACGGCGAACTCACCGTCCTGGAGCGGGCGATTCCCGCGGCCGTGAAGGCGCTCGCCGTCGGTGGCCGGATCGCGGTCCTCTCGTATCACTCGCTCGAGGACCGGTTGGTCAAGCAGGTGTTCGCGGCCGGCGCCGCCACCACCGCGCCGCCCGGACTGCCGGTCGTGCCCGAGCGCTACCAGCCCCGGCTCAAGCTGCTCACCCGCGGTGCCGAACTTCCCACGGAGGAAGAGGTCGCCGAGAACCGGCGAGCGGCTCCCGCGCGGCTGCGCGGGGCGCAGCGCATCCGAGAGGACGCCGTGTGAGGCGCGGGGAGGGGGCGGCGAGTGAGTCGGAAATCTCAACTCGCACGGGCCATGGGTCGAGGTTCCTCACCCGGACGGGCCCAGGGTCGAGGTTCCTCACTCGCGCGGGCCGAGGGTCGAGTTTCCAAACTCGATCGAGGTCGTGGGGTGAGGGTTCAAGCTTCCGCAATGCTGTGGGTTGGGGATCTGGACTCATGCGAGGGTCCAGACGGGGAATCCGGACTCGCGGAGGGCTCCGGACGGGGGACCCTGGCTTTCCGGGTATCGGCGGGTTGGGAATCCAAACCCGCCTGCCGTCGGTCAGTCGGGGAGGCAGATCTGTACGGTGGCGGCGAGTTTGAAAGACAAACCCACGCGGCGGCGGCGAAGCGGGAAGACAACCCCGCGCGGCAACCGCGAGTCGAGAAGGCAAACTCGCAGCGCGGCAGCGAGTCGGAAAGGCAGACTCACGTCGCGATCGTGAGTCGAGAAGACAAACCCGCAAGGAGGGCCCGTGAGTAGGAAACCCGAACTCAGGGGCCGAGCCGCCCGGCTCGCCCGCCTCCTCCCCGCCGGCGGTGGCCAAGCCGCCCGCACCCCTTTCGTCCTGCTCGTCGTGCTCCTGCTCGGCGGCGGCCTCATCGGTCTCCTCGTGCTGAACTCCGCGCTCAGCGAGGGCTCGTTCCGCCTGGACGACCTGCAGAAGGACGCCACGAGCCTCACCGACGAGGAACAGGGGCTGCAGCGGGACGTGGACGCCTACTCCGCCCCCGACGCCCTCCAGCGCCGTGCCCGTGAGTTGGGCATGGTCCCGGGCGGCGACCCGGCCTTCCTCAACCCGGACGGCACGGTCAAGGGCGTCCCAGGAGCGGCCACGCAACAGTCCTCCGCGCATACATCGGTGGTGCGCCCGCCTGAGGCCATCGCCCCCATGCAGGCGGTGAGCCCAGCCCCGACCTCGACGACGGCGGCCACGAACGCGCCCGCCGCCGTCACCCCCACGCCCGCCACGCAGCTCCCCACCCTCACCCCCGCCCCCAACCGCACACCCCACCTCACCCCCACCCCGTCCGTACAGCCCTCCACAACCCCCGGCAGGTGACGGAAGTGTCCGACAGGGAACCGCCGCGCCGCCGTGTGCCCGGACCCGCCAGGCCCGTACGCCCCGGAAATCAGCGGCGTCCGGGCCCAGGCGCCCGCCCCGTACGCCGGCCGGGCACGCCGCCCCGGCCAGGCGGCCCGCAGGTCCTCAGGCTCGGCAGCCCCCGGCCCCGGCTCCGCATGGTCAGCCTCGCGCTGACGCTGGTGATGATCGCCTTCGTCGTACGGCTGCTCCAGGTGCAGGCCGTGGACGCGGGCGCGTACACCGCGAAGGCCGACCAGAACCGGTACGTCGGCCGCACGCTGGCCGCCACCCGCGGTCAGATCACGGACCGCAACGGCGTCGAGCTGGCGTCGAGCGTGGACGCGTACGACATCACGGCCGACCCCACGCTGTTCACGCGCGCGGCGACGAAGGTGGGCGACGCGCCCGAGCAGGCCGCGGCGCTGCTCGGGCCGATCCTCGGGCAGAGCGTGGACACGGTCGCCAAGAAGCTGCGGACGAAGAACACCCGTTACACCCTGCTCGCGCACCGCCAGACCCCCCAGGTCTGGAAGCAGATCAAGGACCTGAAGACCACGCTCGCGGCCAAAGCGGGGACCGACGCGAGCACGGTCAACTTCCTCGCGGGCGTCCTCGCGGTCCCCGCGAGCAAGCGCGTGTATCCGAACGGTGATCTCGCCGCCGGGATACTCGGCTGGGTCAATGCCGAAGGCAAGGGCGGCGGCGGAGTCGAGCAGGAGCTGGACAAGGAGCTCACCGGCAAGGACGGCGAGATCCGTTACGCCCAGTCCGGCGGCCTCCAGGTGCCGACCGCGGGCTCCACCGAGACGCCCGCCGTGGCCGGCTCGGACGTCGAGCTGACCATCGACCGCGACATCCAGTGGGCCGCCCAGAACGCCATCACCGAGCAGGTGAAGAAGTCCAAGGCGGACCGCGGGTATGTGATCGTGCAGGACTCCAGGACCGGCGAGATCCTCGCCATGGCCAATTCGCCGGGCTTCGACCCCAACGACCTCTCCCAGGCCGACTCGGCGGCCCTCGGCAACGCGGCCATCCAGGACGCGTACGAGCCCGGCTCCACCGCCAAGGTCATGTCGATGGCCGCCGTGCTGGAGGAGAACGCCGCCACGCCCGGGACGCACGTGGTCGTGCCCAACCGGCTGCACCGCGGTGACCGGCTCTTCCAGGACGACATCGACCACCCGACCTGGAACCTGACGCTCAACGGCGTGCTGGCCAAGTCCAGCAACATCGGCACCATCCTGGCGGTCGGCCAGCTCGGCAAGACGCAGAAGGAGGCCAACCAGGTCCTCCACTCGTATCTGCGCAAGTTCGGCATCGGCAGCTACACCGGACTCGGCTTCCCCGGTGAGACGAAGGGCATTCTCGCGTCCCCCGACAAGTGGTCGACCTCGCAGCAGTACACGATTCCTTTCGGCCAGGGCGTGTCCATCAACGCGATGCAGGCCGCGTCCGTCTACTCGACGATCGCCAACGGCGGCGTGCGCGTCGAGCCGACACTGGTACGCGGCACGAAGGGACCCGACGGCCGCTTCACTCCGGCCGCCCAGCCCAAGAAGACCAGGGTCGTGAGCGAGAAGACGGCCAAGACCCTCGCCCAGATGCTGGAGTCCGTCGTGGACGACGAGGAGGGCACCGGCACCAAGGCGCGCATCCCCGGCTACCGGGTCGCGGGCAAGACGGGTACGGCCAACCGCGTGGATCCGGCCACCGGCAAGTACCGCGGCTACACATCGTCGTTCGCCGGATTCGCCCCCGCGGACAACCCCCGGATCACCGTCTACTGCGCGATCCAGAACGCCACCCAGGGCGGCTATTTCGGCGGCCAGATCTGCGGGCCCATCTACAAGCAGGTCATGGAGTTCGCCCTCAAGACCCTCCAGGTCCCGCCGACGGGGGCCGGGGCCGCGAAACTGCCCGTCACCTTCACGCCCTGATCAGACAGGAAGCACAGTCGTACGCACAGCCGCACGCACCATGCACGCACCAATGGACCAGGAACCAGCTCGTGACAACGATCACCCCGGATTCCGGGAACCACGGCCAGCTACGCCCCTCGCTTCGCTCGGGCGGGGGTGCGCCCGGTACGCTCACCGCCGTGCCACACGCTGATCAGTCCCAAACCACCCAGAAGGGCGTTCCTGTGACATATCCGGGGCCGCCGCGACCGGCCCAGAACTCCGCCACACCCCTCGCGGAGCTCGCCGATCAGCTGGGTGCCACCGCCCCGGCGTCGACCGCGGAGGTCACGGGCATCACCCACGATTCCCGCGCCGTGCGCCCCGGGGACCTCTACGCCGCGCTGCCCGGAGCCCGTCTGCACGGCGCCGACTTCGTGACGCAGGCGGCCGGTCTCGGCGCGGTCGCCGTGCTGACCGACCCGACCGGCGCCGAACGCGCCGTCGCCACCGGCCTGCCCGTCCTCGTCGTGGACGACCCGCGAGGGCGGATGGGAGGGCTGGCGGCCACGATCTACGGCCACCCCGGGCGCGATCTGCTCCAGATCGGCATCACCGGCACGTCCGGCAAGACCACGACGGCGTACCTCGTCGAGGGCGGTCTGAAGACGGTCCGCAGCACCGGGCTGATCGGCACCGTGGAGATGCGCATCGGTGACGAGCGCATCAAGTCGGAGCGCACGACCCCCGAAGCCACCGATCTCCAGGCACTGTTCGCGGTCATGCGCGAGCGTGGTGTCGAGGCGGTCGCGATGGAGGTTTCCAGCCATGCGCTGATCCTCGGCCGGGTCGACGGCTGCGTCTTCGACATCGCCGTCTTCAACAACCTCAGCCCGGAGCACATGGAGTTCCACTCCGACATGGAGGACTACTTCCGGGCCAAGGCACGGCTGTTCACCCGTGAACGCAGCAAACTCGGCGTCATCAACCTCGACGACGAGTACGGGCGCCGGCTGGCCAAGGAGGCCGCCGTCCCCGTCATCACCTTCTCCGCCGAGGGCCACCCGGACGCCGACTGGCGTGCCGAGGACGTCGAGGTCGGCCCGATGGACTCGGCCTTCGTCGCGGTCGGCCCCCAGGGCGAGCGGATCACCGCCAGGTCGCCGCTCGCCGGCCCCTTCAACGTGGCGAACACCCTCGCCGCGATCGTTGCCCTCGCCGCCGCCGGGATCGACCCGCAGACCGCCGCCGACGGCATCGCCGCGGTGCCGGGTGTTCCGGGCAGACTGGAGCGCGTGGACGCGGGCCAGCCCTACCTCGCGGTCGTCGACTACGCCCACAAGACGGACGCCGTCGAGTCGGTCCTGCGCGCACTGCGCAAGGTCACCGAGGGCAAGTTGCATGTCGTGCTCGGCTGTGGCGGCGACCGCGACAGGACCAAGCGGATGCCGATGGGCGCGGCGGTGGCCCGCCTCGCCGACACCGCCGTACTGACCTCCGACAACCCCCGCTCCGAAGACCCCCTCGCGATCCTCGCCACGATGCTCGCGGGAGCCGCCGAGGTGCCGGCGCACGAGCGCGGTGAGGTCCAGGTCTTCGAGGACCGGGCCGCCGCCATCGCCGCCGCCGTCGCCCGCGCACGGCCCGGCGACACCGTGCTGGTCGCGGGCAAGGGCCACGAGCAGGGCCAGGACATCGCCGGGGTGGTGCGTCCCTTCGACGACCGCCAAGTGCTTCGCGCAGCTATCCAGAAGACTCAGGGATGAACTTGTGATCGCCCTCTCCCTCGCCGAGATCGCAGCAGTCGTCGGCGGGCAGACGTACGACATACCGGATCCGGCGGTACAGGTCACCGGACCGATCGTCAGAGACTCCCGCGAGGTGGAGTCCGGCAGCCTCTTTGTCGCCTTCGCCGGCGAACGCGTGGACGGCCACGACTTCGCCCGGGCGGTCGTCGACGCGGGCGCGGTCGCCGTACTGGCCTCCCGGCCCGTCGGTGTCCCCGCGATCGTCGTCGCGGACGTCCAGACGGCCCTGGGCGCCCTCGCGCGCCACGTCGTCGAGCGGCTCGGCGCCACCCTCGTGGCCCTCACCGGCTCCGCGGGCAAGACCAGCACCAAGGACCTGATCGCTCAGGTACTGCGGCGCAAGGCACCGACCGTCTTCACGCCCGGCTCGCTCAACAACGAGATCGGGCTGCCGCTCACCGCGCTCAGCGCCACCGAGGAGACCAAGTTCCTCGTGCTGGAGATGGGAGCCCGCGGCATCGGCCACATCAGGTACCTCACGGACCTCACCCCACCCAGAATCGGTCTCGTCCTCAACGTCGGCACCGCCCACATCGGCGAGTTCGGCGGCCGCGAGCAGATCGCGCAAGCGAAGGGCGAACTCGTCGAGAGCCTCCCGGCGGACGGCGCGGCGGTTCTCAACGCCGACGATCCCCTCGTACGCGCCATGGCGTCCCGGACGAAGGCGCGCGTGATCCTCTTCGGAGAGTCCGGCGAAGCGGACGTACGCGCAGAGAACGTGCGTCTCACGGCGGCCGGACAGCCCGCGTTCAGGCTTCACACACCCTCCGGGTGCAGCGATGTGACCATGCGCCTGTACGGTGAGCACCACGTGTCGAACGCGCTCGCCGCGGCCGCCGTCGCCCATGAGCTGGGCATGTCCGCAGACGAGATCGCCCTCGCGCTCTCCGAGGCGGGCTCCCTCTCCCGCTGGCGCATGGAGGTCACCGAGCGCCCGGACGGCGTGACGGTCGTCAACGACGCCTACAACGCGAACCCCGAGTCCATGCGAGCCGCCCTGCGCGCGCTCGCGGCCATGGGCAAAGCCTCACAGGCACAGGGGGGAAGGACGTGGGCGGTGCTCGGTCAGATGGCCGAGCTCGGGGACGAGGCGCTCGCCGAGCACGACGCGGTCGGGCGGCTCGCCGTTCGACTCAACGTCAGCAAGCTCGTCGCGGTCGGGGGCAGGGAAGCGTCCTGGCTCCAACTGGGCGCATATAACGAGGGTTCGTGGGGTGAGGAGTCGGTGCACGTGTCCGACGCACAGGCGGCTGTCGACCTGTTGCGCAGTGAACTGCGCCCGGGGGACGTCGTACTCGTGAAGGCGTCCCGGTCGGTCGGGCTCGAACGGGTGGCGCAGGCGCTGCTCGACGGTGGCGTCGAGGGTGAGGTTGTCGCCCGATGATGAAGCAGATCCTGTTCGCAGGAGTCATTGGTCTCTTCCTGACCCTGATCGGCACTCCGCTGCTGATCAAGCTGCTGGCCCGCAAGGGTTACGGGCAGTACATCCGTGACGACGGCCCGCGCGAGCACCACAGCAAGCGCGGTACGCCGACCATGGGTGGTATCGCCTTCATCCTGGCGACGATCATCGCGTACTTCACGTCCAAGATGATCACTGGTTATGCCCCGACCTTCTCGGGTCTGCTGGTGCTCGGCCTGATGGCGGGCATGGGCCTGGTCGGCTTCCTGGACGACTACATCAAGATCGTCAAGAGGCGTTCGCTCGGTCTGCGCGCCAAGGCGAAGATGGCCGGTCAGCTGATCGTCGGTATCGCCTTCGCGGTCCTCGCACTGCAGTTCGCGGACAGTCGGGGCCAGACCCCGGCGTCCACCAAGCTCTCCTTCGTCCAGGACTTCGGCTGGACCATCGGCCCGGTGCTCTTCGTCATCTGGGCGCTGTTCATGATCCTCGCCATGTCCAACGGCGTGAACCTCACGGACGGTCTGGACGGTCTGGCCACCGGCGCGGCGACGATGGTCTTCGGCGCCTACACGTTCATCGGCGTCTGGCAGTTCCAGGAGTCCTGCGCCAACACGCAGACCCTGACCAACCCGGCCGCCTGTTACGAGGTGCGAGATCCGCTGGACCTCGCGATCGTCGCCTCCGCCCTGATGGGTTCCTGCTTCGGCTTCCTGTGGTGGAACACCTCGCCGGCCAAGATCTTCATGGGTGACACCGGTTCGCTGGCGCTCGGCGGCGCGCTCGCCGGTCTCGCGATCTGCTCCCGCACGGAGCTCCTGGTCGCGCTCCTCGGCGGTCTCTTCGTCCTGATCACCATGTCGGTCGTCATCCAGGTCGGCTCCTTCCGGCTCACCGGGAAGCGCGTCTTCCGAATGGCGCCACTCCAGCACCACTTCGAACTGAAGGGGTGGTCCGAAGTCCTTGTGGTGGTCCGCTTCTGGATCATCCAGGGCATGTGCGTGATCGTCGGACTCGGTCTCTTCTACGCGGGATGGGCAGCCCAGAAGTGAGCGACTGGCAGGGCAAACACGTCACCGTTGCCGGGCTCGGCGTCTCCGGCATCCCGGCGGCCAAGGTGCTGCACGGCCTCGGCGCGGTCGTCACGGTCGTCAACGACGGCGACGACGAGCGTGCCCGGGCCCAGGCCGCGGAGCTGGAGGCGCTCGGCATCACCGTGCGCCTCGGTGACGGTGCGACCCTGCCCGAGCGCAGCGAACTCATCGTCACCGCGCCCGGCTGGAAGCCGGACAAGCCGCTGTTCGCCGCGGCCGCCGCGGCGGGCGTCCCGGTCTGGGGCGACGTCGAGCTGGCCTGGCGGCTGAGGGGACCCGACGCGGCTCCCTGGCTCGCCGTCACCGGCACCAACGGCAAGACCACGACCGTGCAGATGCTCGCCTCCATCCTGAAGGCGGCCGGACTGCGCACGGCCGCCGTCGGCAACATCGGCGTCTCGCTGCTGGACGCCGTGCTGGGCGAGGAGACGTACGACGTCCTGGCGGTGGAGCTGTCCAGCTACCAGCTGCACTGGGCGCCCTCACTGCGCGCCCACTCCGCGACGGTGCTGAACCTGGCGCCCGACCACCTCGACTGGCACGGCTCCATGGAGGCGTACGCCGCCGACAAGGGCCGTATCTACGAAGGGAATCGGGTCGCCTGCGTCTACAACGCGGCCGACAAGGCCACCGAGGACCTGGTGCGGGCAGCGGACGTCGAAGAGGGCTGCCGGGCGGTCGGCTTCACGCTGGGCACGCCCGGACCCTCCCAACTGGGCGTCGTGGAAGGCATCCTGGTCGACCGCGCCTTCGTCGAGAACCGGCAGCAGAACGCCCAGGAACTGGCGGAGGTGTCGGACGTCAATCCGCCCGCCCCGCACAACATCGCCAACGCCCTTGCGGCGGCGGCCCTGGCGCGTGCCTTCGGGGTGCCCGCCAAGGCCGTACGGGACGGTCTGCGGGCCTTCACGCCGGACGCCCACCGCATCGCGCACGTCGCCGATGTGGACGGCGTCGCATACGTCGACGACTCCAAGGCGACCAACACGCATGCGACGGAAGCCTCTTTGGCGGCTTACGAGTCGATCGTGTGGATCGCGGGCGGGCTCGCCAAGGGTGCCACCTTCGACGAGCTGGTCGCCAAGTCGGCAAAGCGACTTCGGGGGGCCGTGCTGATCGGCGCGGATCGTGCGCTGATCCGTGAAGCCCTGGCGCGACACGCGCCGGAAGTACCCGTCGTCGACCTCGACCGGACCGACACTGGGGCGATGCTCGCGGCGGTCCAGGAGGCCCAGCGGCTCGCGGAACCAGGGGACACCGTTCTACTGGCGCCGGCCTGCGCTTCCATGGATATGTTCGCCAACTACAACAAGCGCGGTGACGCTTTCGCGGAGGCGGTCCGCGAACTCGGCACCGCGAGCGCCTGACGGCGGTCTGAGCCGGTCCAGGGCGCCCGGGACCCTTGGAGGGACGCGTGACGCCATCGTGGTCGGGGCCAAGCCGTCGGCGATCCGCCGGCGGCACGACGCCGGTTCGGCCCTACGTCTGCGCGGACGGCGGAGTGGCTGATGACCAGTAGCCGTACCGGCCGTCCCCCCGTCCAGCGCGCCCCCCGGCGCCCCGTCGGACCACGACCCCCGCGCGACAACCCCGTACGCCGGTTCTGCACGCGTGCCCGCAAGGCCTGGGACCGGCCTTTGACCGCGTACTACCTGATCCTCGGCAGCAGCATGCTGATCGCGGTGCTGGGCCTGGTGATGGTCTACTCGGCCTCGATGATCACGGCGCTGCAGCTGTCGCTGCCGGGTTCGTTCTTCTTCCGCAAACAGTTCCTCGCGGCGATGATCGGGGCCGTGCTGCTCCTGATCGCCATGCGGGTGCCGGTGAAACTGCACCGGGCGCTGGCGTATCCGATCCTGGCCGGCGCAGTCTTCCTGATGATCCTGGTGCAGGTGCCGGGGATAGGGATGGCGGTCAACGGCAACCAGAACTGGATCTCTCTCGGCGGCTCGTTCCAGATCCAGCCCAGCGAGTTCGGCAAGCTCGCGCTCGTCCTGTGGGGTGCCGACCTGCTCGCCCGCAAAGAGGACAAGGGGATGCTGGCGCAGTGGAAGCACATGCTGGTGCCCCTCGTCCCGGCGGCCTTCATGCTGCTCGGGCTGATCATGCTCGGCGGCGACATGGGCACGGCGATCATCCTCACCGCGATCCTCTTCGGGCTGCTGTGGCTGGCGGGAGCGCCCACGCGGCTGTTCGTGGGCGTGCTGTCCATCGCCCTGGCGCTCGGCTTCATCCTCATCAAGACCAGCCCCAACCGCATGTCCCGACTGGCCTGCATCGGCGCCACCGAGCCCGGCCCGAACGACACGTGCTGGCAGGCCGTGCACGGCATCTACGCCCTCGCCTCCGGCGGCCTCTTCGGTTCCGGCCTCGGCGCCAGTGTGGAAAAATGGGGCCAACTGCCCGAAGCGCACACCGACTTCATCTTCGCCATCACCGGGGAGGAACTCGGCCTCGCGGGGACGCTGTCGGTGCTCGCCCTCTTCGCGGCTCTAGGCTATGCGGGTATCCGCGTGGCCGGACGCACGGAGGACCCCTTCGTGAGGTATGCCGCGGGAGGCGTGACCACCTGGATCACGGCCCAGGCCGTGATCAACATCGGTGCGGTGCTCGGTCTGCTGCCGATCGCCGGAGTCCCGCTCCCGCTGTTCTCGTACGGGGGCTCCGCCCTGCTGCCGACCATGTTCGCCATCGGGCTCATGCTTGCCTTCGCACGCGACGAGCCCGCTGCGCGGGCGGCGCTGGCGATGCGGCAACCCCGCTTTGGCAGAAAGCGTGCTGCGGTGAGAGGCTCCGCGGGGGCCGCGGGGCCTCGGAGATGGAACACGATGCGACGGCGTGCCGCGGCGCGCTCGTCCGGAGAGCGGTGAATTTCGGTGCATGTCGTACTCGCCGGCGGGGGGACCGCCGGCCACATCGAGCCCGCGCTCGCCCTCGCGGACGCCCTGCGCAGGCAGGACCCGACCGTGGGAATCACGGCCCTGGGAACGGAACGCGGTCTTGAGACCCGACTCGTACCCGAGCGCGGCTATGAACTCGCGCTGATCCCCGCCGTCCCGCTGCCGCGCAAGCCCACACCCGAGCTGATCACCGTCCCCGGGCGGCTGCGCGGCACGATCAAGGCGGCCGAGCAGATCATGGAGCGCACCAAGGCGGACGCGGTCGTCGGCTTCGGCGGCTATGTCGCGCTGCCCGGCTATCTCGCGGCCAAGCGCCTCGGCGTGCCGATCATCATCCACGAGGCCAACGCCCGCCCCGGCCTCGCCAACAAGATCGGTTCGCGGTACGCCGCCCAGGTCGCCGTCTCCACCCCGGACAGCAAGCTGCGCGGCGCCCGCTACATCGGCATCCCGCTGCGCCGCTCCATCGCCACCCTGGACCGGGCCGCTGTACGCCCCCAGGCGCGCGCCGCGTTCGGGCTCGACCCCGCCTTGCCCACCCTGTTGGTGTCGGGCGGCTCGCAGGGCGCCCGGCGCCTCAACGAGGTGGTCCAGCAGGCGGCCCCGTACCTCCAGCGGGCGGGTATCCAGATCCTGCACGCGGTCGGCCCGAAGAACGAACTGCCGCAGGTCCACCAGATGCCGGGAATGCCCCCCTATATCCCGGTACCGTACGTGGACCGGATGGATCTCGCGTACGCGGCGGCCGACATGATGCTCTGCCGTGCGGGTGCGATGACCGTCGCCGAACTCTCCGCCGTCGGGCTCCCCGCCGCCTATGTCCCGCTGCCCATCGGCAACGGCGAACAGCGGCTGAACGCTCAGCCGGTGGTAAAGGCCGGTGGCGGACTGCTGGTCGACGACGCGGAACTGACGCCCGAGTGGGTCCAGGGCAACGTCCTGCCCGTGCTGGCCGATCCGCACCGGCTGTACGAGATGTCCCGCGCCGCCAGCGAGTTCGGCCGCCGGGACGCCGACGACCTGCTCGTCGGCATGGTGTACGAGGCGATCGCCTCGCGCCGCCACCAGTAACGCACAGGCGAGTGAGCCGAAGGGGCGCGCCGGTGTCGAGGGGTCGAACGCGCGGAAGCCCGAAGGGCTGAGCACGATCGGCCACTCGACGCCGGCACAAGCGCCCCGGAGGCGAACCGAGCCACAAAGAAGGGGAGTGCGCGTGGCCGGACCGACGACCGCCGAGCGCGGCGAACGGCAGAAGCTGGAGTCCGGCCCGCCCCGGCCGCCCTTTACCGGGCGGCTGCCCCGACCTCGTACGCTCATCATCCTTTTGATCGCCCTGGTGTTGATCGTGACCGGCTCCCTCTGGGCCCTCTATGGCACGCAGTGGCTGCGGGTGGAGAAAGTGTCGGTCTCCGGGGTGCGGGTCCTGACGGTGCAGCAGGTGCGCGAGGCGGCCGACGCACCGGTCGGATCGCCACTGATTTCCGTCGATACCGACGCCATCGAGGCGCGATTGCGCCGGAAATTGTCCCGAATTGACACGGTTGATGTCGTCCGTTCCTGGCCGCACGGAATCGGGCTGAAAGTGACCGAGCGAACCCCGGTCCTGATTCTCAAAAACCCCGGAAACGGTGGCAAGTACGTCGAAGTGGACGCCAAGGGCGTGCGATTCGCGACGGTTTCTGTTGCCCCGAAGAACGTGCCCGCTCTGGAATTGACGGTGTCCCGTTCGACCGGCTCCCTGCGGCGCTTCCCCGCGGACCGGCTCGTGCGCGAGGCGGTGCGGGTCGCCGGGGACATTCCGGCCGCCGTCGCCCGCGACACCCGTACCGTCAAGGTCCGTTCGTACGACTCGATCTCACTGGAGTTGGCGGGTGGCCGCACCGTCGAGTGGGGGAGCGGCGAGAAGGGGCGCGCGAAGGCCAGGACGCTGACCGCTCTCATGAAAGCAGCTCCGAGGGCCCGGCACTTCGACGTGAGCGTTCCCACCGCCCCTGCGTCATCGGGGAGTTGACGCACATCTGCGCAGGCCAGCACCCTGGTTGGGCACTGCTTCGCCTGATCACATAGGGTGAAAAGAAAAACGGGAGGTTCGGCGTGTTCGTTGAACGTGCGCCACTTGTCGACTTAGTGTCCTGTTCGGAAGAGTCCAAGGAACAGACACACTGGTAACCCTAAACTTCAGCGTTAGGGTTCGGGTCGGCGTTCGGACCGTCCCACTTCGGCATCAGTCGTCGGATCGCGAACACGCGAGGCGGCGACACGTAACTCGAGGCGAGAGGCCTTCGACGTGGCAGCACCGCAGAACTACCTCGCAGTCATCAAAGTCATCGGTGTCGGCGGCGGTGGTGTCAATGCCATCAACCGGATGATCGAGGTCGGTCTCAAGGGCGTCGAGTTCATCGCCATCAACACGGACGCGCAAGCTCTGTTGATGAGCGACGCCGACGTCAAGCTCGACGTCGGCCGCGAACTCACCCGCGGACTCGGCGCCGGAGCCAACCCGGCCGTCGGCCGCAAGGCCGCCGAGGACCACCGCGAGGAGATCGAGGAGGTCCTCAAGGGGGCCGACATGGTCTTCGTGACGGCAGGCGAAGGCGGCGGCACCGGCACCGGCGGCGCGCCCGTCGTGGCCAACATCGCCCGCTCGCTCGGCGCCCTCACCATCGGCGTGGTCACGCGCCCGTTCACCTTCGAGGGACGGCGCCGCGCCAACCAGGCCGAGGACGGCATCGCGGAGCTCCGCGAAGAGGTCGACACCCTCATCGTCATCCCGAACGACCGGCTGCTGTCCATCTCGGACCGCCAGGTCTCCGTCCTCGACGCCTTCAAGTCGGCCGACCAGGTCCTGCTCTCCGGTGTGCAGGGCATCACCGATCTCATCACCACGCCCGGTCTGATCAACCTCGACTTCGCCGATGTGAAGTCCGTGATGTCCGAGGCGGGTTCGGCGCTCATGGGTATCGGCTCGGCCCGTGGTGACGACCGCGCGGTGGCGGCGGCCGAGATGGCGATCTCCTCGCCGCTCCTCGAAGCCTCCATCGACGGCGCCCGCGGCGTACTGCTCTCCATCTCCGGCGGCTCCGACCTCGGCCTGTTCGAGATCAACGAAGCCGCCCAGCTGGTCAGTGAGGCCGCGCACCCCGAGGCCAACATCATCTTCGGCGCGGTCATCGACGACGCCCTCGGCGACGAGGTACGGGTCACCGTCATCGCCGCCGGCTTCGACGGCGGCCAGCCGCCGGCCAAGCGGGACAACATCCTCGGCTCGACCTCGGCCAAGCGCGAGGAGCCCACCCCGGTCCGGTCCACCGACAGCCGCCCGTCGTTCGGTTCGCTCGGCAGCGTCACGCCGAAGGAAGCGCCGGAGCCGACCCCGGAGCCGGTGAACGAACTGCCGGTCTCGCCGCCGGTTCCGCCGTCCCGCTCCTACTCGGACAGCGCGGCCGAGGAACTGGACGTGCCGGACTTCCTGAAGTGATAGGACAGCGCTCCGAAACGAGCACCGCGAGCGGCGCGCACTTCGCCTTCACCGACCGGTGGGGCGGGGTGAGCGCCGTTCCGTACGAGGAGCTCAACCTCGGCGGAGCGGTCGGCGACGACCCCGACGCCGTACGGGCCAATCGTGAACTGGCCGCCAAGTCGCTGGGACTCGACCCGGCGCAGGTCGTCTGGATGAACCAGGTGCACGGGCCGGAGGTGGCGGTGGTCGACGGACCTTGGGGTTCTTCGGAGATTCCGGCTGTCGACGCGATCGTCACCGCGCGGCGGGGGCTCGCCCTCGCCGTCCTCACCGCCGACTGCACGCCGGTGCTGCTCGCCGATCCCTTCGCCGGGATCGCGGCCGCGGCCCACGCGGGACGGCCCGGCATGATTGCTGGGGTCGTCCCCGCCGCCGTGCGGGCCATGGTGGAACTCGGCGCCGATCCCGCCCGGATCGTCGCTTGCACCGGACCGGCGGTCTGCGGCCGGTGCTACGAAGTGCCGGAGGGGATGCGCGCCGACGTCGCCGCCGTCGAGCCCGCGGCGTACGCCGAGACCAGTTGGGGCACTCCGGCGGTCGATGTGACCGCCGGCGTGCACGCGCAGTTGGAACGGCTCGGGGTGCGTGACCGGGAGCAGTCGCCGGTGTGCACGCTGGAGTCGGACGACCACTTCTCGTACCGACGGGACCGCACCACCGGGCGGCTCGCGGGCTATGTCTGGCTGGACTGATGGGGCATGACGGACCGTAAGGCTCAACTCGCCGGAAATCTGGCGAAAGTGGAAGAGCGTATCGCCGCGGCGTGCACAGTCGCCGGGCGCAAGCGCGCAGAGGTGACCCTCATCGTGGTCACCAAGACCTACCCGGCGAGTGACGTGCGGCTCCTGTCGGAACTCGGTGTGCATCATGTCGCCGAGAACCGGGACCAGGACGCGGCCCCCAAGGCCGCCGCCTGCTCGGATCTGCCCCTCTCATGGCATTTTGTCGGTCAGTTGCAGACCAACAAGGTGCGGTCTGTGGTCGGTTATGCCGATGTGGTGCAGTCCGTCGACCGCTCCCGCCTCGTCTCGGCGCTGTCGAAGGAGGCGGTACGGGTGGAGCGCGAAGTGGGCTGCCTCATCCAGGTCGCGCTGGACGCGGAGGAGAGCGGCCGGGGCGAGCGCGGGGGCGTGGGAGTCGGCGGAATCGAAGAGTTGGCCGACCTCGTCGCACGGGCCCCCGGGCTCCGGCTCGACGGGCTGATGACCGTCGCGCCGCTCGCCGGACCGTTCGCGGGGCGCCAACAGGCGGCGTTCGAGCGGCTGATGGATTTGTCGACTGCTATGCGCCGCACGCATCCGGCTGCGAACATGGTGTCTGCAGGGATGAGTACGGACCTCGAACAGGCCGTGGCGGCCGGAGCGACACATGTGCGCGTCGGTACGGCGGTACTCGGAGTCCGACCCAGGCTCGGGTAACGTCGCCAAGAAGTCGGACCACAGCAGAAAATATGGTCATTACCGCCACTGGCGGACATAACGGCCTCGTGGATCGCGGGCACTTGGCAAGTCGTCAGCCGATCCACCACAGAGCGGAGGACTCAGAGCATGGCCGGCGCGATGCGCAAGATGGCGGTCTACCTCGGCCTCGTGGAGGACGATGGGTACGACGGCAGGGGGTTCGACCCCGACGACGAGTTCGAGCCGGAGCTCGATCCGGAGCCTGAGCGCGACCGGCGACGGCATGAGCCGCCGCACCAGTCACATCAGGCGCATCAGTCCCAACGGGATGAATCGGTACGAATGGTACATCCGCCGGCGCAGCGCGATCCGGTGTCGCATTCCGCTTCGCTACCCGCGGAATCCGGACGTCCGGCACGCATCGCGCCCGTGGCATCCATCACACAAGAACGCGCAAGCCTGGAGAAGAACGCACCGGTGATCATGCCCAAGGTTGTGTCGGAACGAGAGCCGTACCGGATCACCACACTTCACCCCCGGACCTACAACGAGGCCCGTACCATCGGGGAACACTTCCGTGAAGGCACTCCGGTGATCATGAATCTGACGGAGATGGATGACACGGACGCGAAGCGACTTGTCGACTTTGCGGCCGGTTTGGTGTTTGGTCTCCACGGCAGCATCGAGCGGGTGACGCAGAAGGTGTTCCTGTTGTCGCCTGCTAACGTCGATGTCACGGCGGAGGACAAGGCCCGCATCGCAGAGGGCGGGTTCTTCAACCAGAGCTGAGACGCAGGACCGGAATCAAGGTACGGAAACAGGGGAGAGGGAAGCACGGATCATGAGCGTGGTCGGGCAGGTTCTCTACGTCGCGCTGATGTGTTTCCTCATCGTGCTGATTTTCCGGTTGGTCATGGACTACGTCTTCCAGTTCGCCCGCTCATGGCAACCCGGCAAGGCGATGGTGGTCGTTCTGGAGGCCACCTACACTGTCACCGATCCACCGCTCAAGCTTCTGCGGCGGTTCATTCCGCCGCTGCGTCTCGGGGGCGTGGCGCTTGACCTGTCCTTCTTCGTATTGATGATCATCGTCTACATCCTGATCACCATTGTGAGGTCGGTGTTGGTGTGAACGATACGGTCTTGCCGAATGCCGACGACTACGTTGAGGTGAAGAGATGCCGTTGACCCCCGAGGACGTGCGGAACAAGCAGTTCACGACCGTCCGCCTCCGAGAAGGCTATGACGAGGACGAGGTCGATGCCTTCCTCGACGAGGTCGAAGCCGAACTGACGCGACTGCTCCGCGAGAACGAGGACCTGCGCGCCAAACTGGCGGCGGCCACGCGCGCGGCTGCGCAGAACCAGCAGCAGGGTATGCGCAAGCCCCCCGAGCCGCAGGACCAGCAGCAGCAAGGTCCGCCGCAGGGCATGCGAGGTCCGGGTGCCCCCGTGCCCGCCGGCATATCGGGCCCGCCGCAGCAGCAGATGGGTGGCCCGATGGGTGGGCCGCCCCAGCTGCCGAGCGGTGCGCCGCAGCTGCCCGCAGGCCCCAGCGGGCAGGGTCAGGGCCAGGGCGGCCCGCAGGGTCAGGGTCCGATGGGCCAGGGCCCCATGGGACAGGGGCCGATGGGCCAGGGTCCGATGGGCCAAGGCCCCATGGGTCAGGGTCCGATGGGTCAGGGTCCCGGTCAGCAGATGCAGCAGCAGATGCCGGGCCAGATGCAGCCGCAGATGCAGCAGCAGATGGGTGGCCCGATGGGCGGCCCCATGGGCGGACCCATGGGTGGCCCGATGGGCGGTCACGGCCCGCAGATGGGGCAGCCCGGTCAGGGCCCCGGTGGCGACAGCGCCGCCCGTGTGCTCTCGCTGGCTCAGCAGACCGCCGACCAGGCGATCGCCGAGGCCCGCTCCGAGGCCAACAAGATCGTCGGCGAGGCTCGCAGCCGTGCCGAGGGTCTGGAGCGCGACGCCCGTGCCAAGGCCGACGCCCTGGAGCGGGACGCGCAGGAGAAGCACCGTGTCGCGATGGGTTCCCTGGAGTCCGCGCGCGCCACGCTGGAGCGCAAGGTCGAGGACCTGCGCGGCTTCGAGCGCGAGTACCGTACGCGGCTGAAGTCGTACCTCGAGTCGCAGCTGCGTCAGCTGGAGACCCAGGCCGACGACTCGCTGGCTCCGCCGCGCACCCCGGCCACGGCTTCCCTGCCGTCGCCCTCCGCGCCCTCGATGGCTCCGGCCGGCGCGAGCGCGCCGTCGTACGGCGGCAGTCAGGGCATGGGTGGCGGTCCGGCACCGGCCGCGCCCTCCTACGGTGGGCAGCAGCAGATGTCGCCGGCCATGACTCAGCCGATGGCTCCGGTGCGGCCCCAGGGGCCGTCTCCGATGCAGCAGGCTCCCTCGCCGATGCGTGGGTTCCTCATCGACGAGGACGACAACTGACGGCCTCTAGTACGCCTTAGGCGTCGGCAGCGTTCAGGGCGGAGCCCCCGGAATTCCGGGGGCTCCGCCCTTTTGTGGGGTCTTGTGCGGGTGGGGTGGGGGGTGTGTTGCGCCCCCGCCGCCCCTACCCGTCCCATCCGTTCCTGGGGGCTCTGCCCCCAGGCATGCGGCAATGGTGAAGGCCTGGTGGGACCAAGGGATCTTGGTGCCACCAGGCCTTCGGATGGGTGGTTACGCCTTGCGGAGGCGGAACGTCAGGGACAGACCCTCGTCCGTGAACGTGGCGCCGTAGGTGTCGTCCGCCTCGCCCTGGGCGAAGTCCGTGGCGAGGACCTCGTCGGCGATGAGGCGGGAGTGCTCGGTCAGGGCCGCGATGACGGCGGGGTCCGTGGACGTCCAGCGCAGGGCGATGCGGTCGGCCACGTCGAGGCCGCTGTTCTTGCGGGCCTCCTGGATCAGGCGGATCGCGTCACGGGCGAGGCCCGCCTGACGCAGTTCCTCCGTGATCTCCAGGTCGAGGGCGACCGTGGCACCGGAGTCGGACGCCACCGACCAGCCCTCGCGCGGGGTCTCCGTGATGATGACCTCGTCGGGGGCGAGGGTGACGGTGTCGCCGTCGACCTCGACGGAGGCCGTGCCCGCGCGCAGGGCGAGGGAGAGGGCCGCGGCGTCCGTCTCGGCGACGGCCTTGGCGACCGCTTGGACGCCCTTGCCGAAGCGCTTGCCGAGCGCGCGGAAGTTCGCCTTGGCCGTGGTGTCGACCAGCGAGCCGCCGACTTCGGAGAGGGAGGCCAGCGAGGAGACGTTCAGCTCTTCCGTGATCTGCGCGTGCAGCTCGCGGTCGAGGGACTCGAAGCCGGACGCCGCGACCAGCGCGCGGGACAGCGGCTGGCGCGTCTTGACGCCCGACTCCGCGCGGGTGGCGCGGCCGAGCTCCACGAGACGGCGCACCAGCACCATCTGATTCGACAGCTCCGGGTCGATGACGGACAGGTCCGCCTCCGGCCAGGAGGAGAGGTGCACGGATTCGGGGGCTCCGGGCGTCACGGGTACCACCAGGTCCTGCCAGACCCGCTCGGTGATGAACGGGGTCAGCGGGGCCATCAGGCGCGTGACCGTCTCGACGACCTCGTGCAGCGTGCGCAGCGCGGCCTTGTCGCCCTGCCAGAAGCGGCGACGCGAGCGACGCACGTACCAGTTGGACAGGTCGTCGACGAACGCCGACAGGAGCTTGCCGGCTCGCTGGGTGTCGTACGACTCCAGCGACTGCGTCACCTGGTCGGTGAGCGCGTGGAGTTCGGAGAGCAGCCAGCGGTCGAGGACCGGGCGGTCGGCCGGGGCTGGATCGGCCTCGCTCGGGGCCCAGTTGGAGGTGCGCGCGTACAGGGCCTGGAAGGCGACCGTGTTCCAGTAGGTGAGGAGGGTCTTGCGCACGACCTCCTGGATCGTGCCGTGGCCGACCCGGCGCGCCGCCCACGGGGAGCCGCCCGCCGCCATGAACCAGCGCACCGCGTCGGCGCCGTGCTGGTCCATCAGCGGGATCGGCTGCAGGATGTTGCCCAGGTGCTTGGACATCTTGCGGCCGTCCTCGGCCAGGATGTGGCCGAGGCAGACGACGTTCTCGTACGACGACTTGTCGAAGACGAGTGTGCCGACGGCCATGAGGGTGTAGAACCAGCCTCGCGTCTGGTCGATGGCCTCGCTGATGAACTGCGCCGGGTAGCGGCTCTCGAAGAGCTCCTTGTTCTTGTACGGGTAGCCCCACTGCGCGAACGGCATCGAACCCGAGTCGTACCAGGCGTCGATGACCTCCGGGACGCGGGTCGCTGTCTGCGCGCACTGCGGGCAGGGGAACGTGACCTCGTCGATGAACGGGCGGTGCGGGTCCAGGTTCGACTGGTCGGTGCCGGTGAGCTCGGAGAGCTCGGCGCGGGAGCCGACGCACGTGAGGTGGCCCTCCTCGCAGTGCCACAGCGGGAGCGGGGTGCCCCAGTAGCGACTGCGGGACAGCGCCCAGTCGATGTTGTTGTTCAGCCAGTCGCCGAAGCGACCGTGCTTGACCGACTCCGGGAACCAGTTGGTCTTCTCGTTCTCCTGGAGGAGGCGGTCCTTGATGGCCGTGGTGCGGATGTACCAGGACGGCTGCGCGTAGTACAGGAGCGCGGTGTGGCAGCGCCAGCAGTGCGGGTAGCTGTGCTCGTACGGGATGTGCTTGAAGAGCAGGCCGCGCTGCTGGAGGTCTTCCGTGAGCTTTTCGTCCGCCTTCTTGAAGAAGACGCCGCCTACGAGCGGGACGTCCTCCTCGAAGGTGCCGTCCGGGCGAACCGGGTTCACGACGGGCAGGCCGTACGCGCGGCAGACCTTGAGGTCGTCCTCGCCGAAGGCGGGGGACTGGTGGACCAGACCCGTGCCGTCCTCGGTGGTCACGTACTCGGCGTTCACGACGTAGTGGGCTGCCGGGTCCGCCGGGAACTCCACCAGCTCGAACGGACGTTGATACGTCCAGCGCTCCATCTCGGCGCCGGTGAAGGTCTCGCCGGTGGTCTCCCAGCCCTCGCCGAGCGACTTCTCGACGAGCGGCTCGGCGACGACGAGCTTCTCCTCGCCGTTGGTCGCGACGGCATAGGTGACGTCGGGGTGCGCGGCCACGGCCGTGTTGGAGACCAGCGTCCAGGGGGTCGTCGTCCACACCAGGAGCGCTGCCTGGCCGGCCAGCGGACCGGAGGTGAGCGGGAAACGGACGTACACGGACGGGTCGACGACCGTCTCGTAGCCCTGTGCCAGCTCGTGGTCCGACAGACCCGTGCCGCAGCGCGGGCACCAGGGGGCTACGCGGTGGTCCTGGACCAGCAGACCCTTGTTGAAGATCTCCTTCAGCGACCACCAGACGGACTCGATGTACTCGGGGTCCATGGTGCGGTAGGGGTCATTGAGGTCGGCCCAGTAACCCATGCGGGTCGTGAGCTCCTCGAAGGCGTCGGTGTGGCGGGTCACGGACTCGCGGCACCTGGCGTTGAACTCGGCGATGCCGTACGCCTCGATGTCCTGCTTGCCGGTGAAGCCGAGCTCCTTCTCGACCGCCAGCTCCACGGGGAGGCCGTGGCAGTCCCAGCCGGCCTTGCGGGCCACGTGGTAGCCGCGCATGGTGCGGAAGCGCGGGAAGACGTCCTTGAAGACGCGCGCCTCGATGTGGTGGGCGCCCGGCATGCCGTTTGCGGTCGGCGGGCCCTCGTAGAACACCCACTCGGGGCGGCCCTCGGACTGCTCAAGGCTCTTGGCGAAGATCTTCTGCTCGCGCCAGAAGTCGAGCACGGCGTGCTCGAGCGCGGGCAGGTCGACCTGGGCGGGCACCTGGCGGTACGTCGGCGTTGTCATCAGCGAGCTTCCTCCGGCGGACTTTCTGCCTTCCGTCCGGAGGGACGAGAGCCTGTGCGGCTACCTTGTAGCCACTGCGGACGCCGTGTGCGGCGCGCTCCCGCGGTACCACCCTCCTTGGCTCGCCGGTGCGTTCTGTGCACCAGTGAGCCCCCTCATTGAGGTCGCGATGCCGGGTCTACCGGCCGCTGCTTCTCGGCTGCGGCTTTCTTCCGGCGGCTCCGGGGTGATCTTCGCGTCGCGCTCGCCTCCGGGCTTCCACCGTCCCCGGATCGCTCTTGGCCGCTTACGCCGCTACTCGTCCCCATCCACGCTTCTCGCTGCGCCCAGTGTACGGCGCCGCGCGGACAGCGGCCGACCGGTTTTCCGGGGCGGCCGGCGCCCCGCGCAGTGACCCGAATGGCGAGGCGCGGGCGTCCGGATCCTGGGACGCCGGGCCTGGCGGATTACCGGGCGGGGAGCTGGGCACAACGCATGCAGGCTTGTCGCGCGGGTCTCACGGGGCGGCGAATCGTTGGTGTGCCCCGTTGCCGTGGGCCACAAGTCGATTTATCGTCCCAGCACGATTCGCGAGCGAAATCACAATATGTGAAGGGGCCGCGGCCATGGTGGCGAAGAAGACCGCCGTACAGCAGCCTGCGTCCGGCAGATCCACGGGTCCGGCGGCCAAGGATGTGGGCGGGAAGAAGAGCACACAGGGGGCAGCGGCGGTGCGTGGCACCAGGCCGGTGAAAACGACGGCCGAGGCGCCCACCGAAACCGTCACCGAAACGGCCAACGGAGCCGTGGCCAGGAAGGCGGCTGTCAGGAAGGCCGGGGTGAAGAAAGCGGCTGCCACGAAGACGGTCATCAAGAAGCCGGCCACCAAGAAGCAGGTCGGCAAGCCGGTCACCAAGCCGGTCACCAAGAAGACAGCGGCCAGGAAAACGGTCGCCGAGAAAGTGGTGGTCGAGAAGGTGGTAGCCGAGAAGACCGTCGGCAGGAGGACCGCGGAGGTGAAGCCGACCGCGGAGGAGGCGGGCCGGGCGGCGGTCGGTGCGGCGAAGGGCACCACCAAGAAGACCGGCGCGAAGAGCGCGACCAAGAAGGGCACCAGTACGGCCAAGAGGAGCACGGGTACGGCCAAGAAGAGCACGGTCAAGAAGACGGTCGCTTCCGCGGCCGAAGGCGCGGCGCAGGCCGCGAAGACGACGGGAGCCACGACGGTGGTTGCGAAGAAGACTCCTGGCACGGCCACCGCGGCGACGAAGCCCACCGCGGTCCCCAAGTCGCGGATCGCCGCCGTTGAGCCCGGCGAGCTCGCGGTGCGCCCCGGTGAGGATCCCTGGACCCCTCAGGAGGTCGCGGAGGCGCGCGCGGAGCTGCAGTCCGAGGCGCTGCGGCTGGGCACCGAGATCTCGTCGTCCGAGCAGGCGATCGTGGGCCTGATGCGCGACTCCGGTGACGGTGCGGGCGACGACCAGGCGGACACCGGCACGAAGAACATCACGCGCGAGCACGAGATGGCTCTCGCCGCCAACGCGCGCGAGATGCTCGAGCAGACCGAGCGCGCGCTTGAGCGTCTCGACGCGGGAACGTACGGACTCTGCGAGAACTGCGGCAACCCCATCGGCAAGGCGCGGATGCAGGCCTTTCCACGCGCCACCCTGTGTGTCGGGTGCAAGCAGAAGCAGGAACGCCGCTGAGACCGGGCGCGGGAAGGCTCCTGAGCACATGTGTGCCGGGGGGTGTGACGTACCCTCGTCCTCAGTCAGGCACCTAGGTCGAGGGACTCACTTACGTGGCAGAGGCGGAGCGCATCATCGGTACGCCGGATACCCCAGGAGCGGCGGGCGCCGAGCCGGAGCAGTCCGACGGGAACGTGGCGTCGGGCGACCGGTCCGGTCCCGGCGAGTCGGCCCCGGCCGAGCAGCCCGGCGTGGACGGGACGAAGGCCCCGCAGGAGCGGCCGAAGGGGCGGCGCAGGATCGCCGTCCTGTTCTCGGTCGCCGCGCTGGCGTACGCCCTCGACCTCGTCAGCAAGATGATCGTGGTCGCGAAGCTGGAGCACCACGACTCGATCGAGATCATCGGGGACTGGCTGAAGTTCGAGGCGATCCGCAACGCGGGCGCGGCCTTCGGCTTCGGCGAGGCGTTCACGATCATCTTCACGGTGATCGCGGCGGCGGTGATCGTGGTGATCGCGCGGCTCGCCCGCAAGCTCTACAGCCTGCCCTGGGCGATCGCCCTCGGCCTGCTGCTGGGCGGCGCGCTGGGCAATCTGACCGACCGGATCTTCCGTTCGCCCGGCGTCTTCAAGGGCGCTGTCGTCGACTTCATCGCGCCCAAGCACTTCGCGGTCTTCAACCTGGCCGACTCGGCGATCGTCTGCGGCGGCATCCTGATCGTGCTGCTGTCCTTCCGGGGGCTCGATCCCGACGGGACCGTCCACAAGGACTGAGGCTCGGGGCTGAGGCTCGGGGCTGAGGCTCGGGGACCGAGGCTCTGGTAAGGGGCTGTCGGACGCGTCCGGCATACTCGACGAGTGAGCACGATTCCCGAGATCCGAAACCTGCCCGTGCCCGACGGCCTGGAGGGCGAGCGCGTCGACGCCGCCATCTCCCGCATGTTCGGCTTCTCCCGCACGAAGGCCGCCGAGCTTGCCGCGGCGGGGAAGGTCACGGTCGACGGATCGGTGGTCGGCAAGTCCGAGCGGGTGCACGGCGGTGCCTGGCTCGAAGTGGAGATGCCGCAGGCTCCCGCGCCCGTGCAGATAGTCGCCGAGCCCGTCGAGGGCATGGAGATCGTGCATGACGACGACGACTTCGTCGTGATCGTCAAGCCGGTCGGTGTGGCCGCCCACCCGAGCCCCGGCTGGAGCGGACCTACGGTGATCGGCGGGCTCGCTGCGGCCGGGTACCGGATCTCGACCTCGGGTGCCGCCGAGCGCCAGGGCATCGTGCACCGGCTGGACGTCGGCACCTCCGGGCTGATGGCCGTGGCCAAGTCTGAGCGGGCGTACACCTCGCTGAAGCGGCAGTTCAAGGAACGTACGGTCGACAAGCGGTACAACGCGCTGGTCCAGGGACACCCCGACCCGATGAGCGGCACCATCGACGCGCCCATCGGTCGGCATCCGAACCACGACTACAAGTGGGCGGTCACGGCCGAGGGCAAGCCGTCCGTCACGCACTACGACCTGATCGAGGCGTTCCGCGCGGCCTCCCTCCTCGATATCAAGCTGGAGACCGGGCGCACCCACCAGATCCGCGTCCACATGGCGGCTCACCGGCACCCCTGCGTGGGCGATCTGACCTACGGCGCGGACCCGACGATCGCCAAGCGGCTCGGCCTCACCCGGCAGTGGCTGCACGCGGTGCGACTCGGCTTCGAGCACCCCGGGGACGGGCAGTGGGTGGAGTTCGAGAGCGACTACCCCGAGGATCTGCAGCAGGCGCTCGACAAGGTGCGTGAGGAGAGCTACGCGTGAGCGCCGCGTACGTGGTGCGGGTGGCCGAGGACGCGGCCGACCGTGAGGCGTGCTTCGCGGTGCGCAAGGAGGTCTTCGTCGGCGAACAGGGCGTACCCGAGGACATCGAGTACGACGCGTACGACGAAGGGGCCGTGCACGTGCTGGCGGTCCGCGCGGACGGGGTGCCGCTCGGCACCGGGCGGCTCCTGGACGGTGCGGAAGCCGCCGCGAAGACCGGCGGTGACCTGAGCGTCGGTTCGCTCGGGCGGCTCGCCGTGGCGAAGGCGGCGCGCGGGCTCGGTGTCGGTGTCGCCCTCGTGGGCGCCATCGAGGACGGGGCACGCGCGCGTGGGCTGGCGGCGGTGGACCTGCACGCGCAGACGCAGGCGCTGGGGTTCTACGAGCGGCTCGGGTATGTGGCGTACGGCGAGGAATTCCTCGACGCCGGTATCGAGCACCGGGCGATGCGCAAGGCCCTGTGAGCGGGGTTCGCCGCGAGGGGCTTGCCTCGAGGGCATTGTCGTAGGCGCGTGGCACGCTGGGGGTCTGGCATTTTCTTGATCGCCTAGACCTCGCCGGAGCGCTGACCGTGGATCAGTTGGCCCTGCTGTTCATGCTGTTGCTCGGGGCTGTGGTGAGTGTCCCGGTGGGGGACCGGCTCGGGCTGCCGGCGCCGGTGCTGATGACGCTCCTCGGGATCGTGCTGGCCATGCTGGCGTTCGTGCCCGACGTGGACATCCCGCCCGAGCTGATCCTGCCCTTGCTGCTGCCGCCGCTGCTGTACGCCTCGGTGCGGCGGACGTCGTGGAGACAGTTCGCCGCCAACAAACGGCCGATCTTCCTGCTGGCCGTGGCGCTGGTGTTCGTCACCACCGCGGCCGTGGCGGTCGTCGCGAACGCGATCGTGCCGGGGCTGCCGATCGCCGCCGCCGTGGCGCTCGGGGCGCTCGTGGCGCCGCCCGACCCGGTCGCCGCGACCGCCGTCGCGGGGCAGCTCGGACTGCCGCGTCGGCTGGTGTCAATCCTCGAGGGCGAGGGGCTGTTCAACGATGTGACGGCCATCGTGCTCTATCACATCGCGATCGCCGCCGTGGTGAGCGGCACCTTCTCGCCGTGGCAGGCCGGGCTGGACTTCGTGCTGTCCGCTGTCGTCGCGGTCGCCGTCGGGCTGGCGCTGGGCTGGGCCGCGAACAAGCTGATGGGCCTGCTCGGCGACGCCACGCTGCAGATCGGGCTGACGCTGCTCGTGCCGTACGCCTCGTACGTCCTGGCCGAGGAACTGCACGGGTCGGGGGTGCTCGCCGTGCTCACCACCGCGCTGTTCCTGGCGGAGTACGCCACCGATGCCGACGACGTCCTGACCCGGCTGGCCGGGGCGACCGTCTGGGACGTGGTGGACACGCTCGTCACCGGGGTCGCGTTCGGGCTGATCGGGCTCGAGCTGCACCACGCCATCAGGACGGCGTCGGGGCGGTGGGGCGAGATGCTCGGGTGGGCCGCCGCGGTCGTCGCCGTCGTCGTGCTCGTACGGCTGGTGTACCTGCTGCCGGCGTCCCTGCTGACCCGACGGCTGCACGCCAAGCGGGACTACGACGAGGAGATTCCGGCCTCCTGGCGGGAGACCGTGGTGATGTGGTGGTCGGGGATGCGGGGAGTGGCCTCCGTGGCCTTGGCGCTGGCGATTCCGCTGAAGACGGAGGACGGGTCGCCGTTTCCGGACCGGGACGAGATCGTCTTCATCGCGTTCGGGGTGATCATGGCGACGCTCGTGCTGCAGGGGCTCACATTGCCGTGGCTGGTGAGGAAGCTCGGGGTGCGGGCCGACACGGATGTCGAGAAGGCGTTCGAGAAGGAGTTGGCGATTCGGGCCGCGAAGGCCGCGAAGCGGAGGCTCAGGGAGATCGAGGAGGTGGAGGAGCTGCCGGAGGAGGTGTCCGAGCAGTTGCTGCGGCGGGCCTTCGACATCGGGGTGCGGATCAGTCCGGATATGGGGGACGAGGAGCGGAGGGAGGCGCATGAGAAGCGGGCTCGGCGGATCAAGCGGATGCGGCGGATTCAGGGGGAGATGATGAGTGCGGCTCGGCATGAGGTGCTGGCGGCGCGGAGTGAACCGGGGGCGGATCCGGAGATTGTGGATCGGGTGTTGCGGCACCTGGATGTGCGCAGCTTGAAGTGACGTGGTGTTCTCCCGCCCGCGCACCGCCCGCTTCTGGCCCGATGACAGGTGCGGGTTGCCCGTGGGGGGAATCGCCGTGGGCGGCTGCAGGGAGTAGGGGGAACTGCAGGGAGCAGCGGAGACTGCGGGGAGCAGCGGAGACTGCGGGGAGTGGGCGTCCCTGGGAAGTGGGGCCCGCAGGGTGTGGGGGCCCGCGGGGTGTGGGGGCCCGCGGGGTGTAGAGGGACTGTGGGGGTGGGCGGGCTGGGGTTTGTGGGTGGTGAGCTTGGTGTTTGTGCCGGGGCCGCGGTCTTGCAGCCGTGCCGCGTTGGGCTGTGGCTGCGGGCGTGTGGCGGTGGGGAAGCCGTCCCCTCGGATCATTCCTGTCAGGCCGTGTTTCCCGCGTTGCGCAGGCGGGCGAAGGACGTGTCCAGGCCCTTCTTCAGCATCCGCGCCAGGGGCCGCTCCACGAAGCGGTGGACCAGCCAGCTCAGGACCAGGAAGCCGGCGATCACGGTCACGACCAGCAGTCGGGCGTCCATGGTGTCCCGCAGGCGGTTGATCAGCGTCGTACCGGCCACGTAGTGCAGCAGATAGAACGGGTACGTCAGGGCGCCGGCGGTCACGAGCCACTTCCAGCGGATCCGGTCGGTCAGGCCGACCGCGATCGCGACCATGACCAGCAGGAACACGGTGAAGATCAGCACGCTGCCCCGCCAGCCGGAGACGTGCTCGACCGTGTCGATGCGGTGCCCCAGCTCCAGCTGGCCCATCAGCCACGCCATGCCGAGGATGCCCCACAGCAGCAGGTCCTGGCCGAACCGGTGCATGAGGTAGAGCGCCAGCCCCGCGATGAAGTACCAGGCGCCGTCCGGGTTGGCGACCAGCACCAGCAGAGGGAAGTCGGACACCGGTGCGAGCATCGCGGCGGCGCCCCACGCGCAGCAGAACACGACGACCTTGCGGTACGTCAGCCCCGTGGCGACGACGAGCAGGAAGAGCAGGTAGAAGCGCAGCTCCGACCAGAGGGTCCAGTACACGCCGTCGACGTTCGACACGCGTGAACCGGATTGCAGCATCGTGAAGTTGAACAGGACCTCGCGCAGGCGAAGCCGCTCCCACACGCCGGGCACGGCCACCAGGACGCCCGTGGTGAAGACGATGGCGAACCAGTACGCCGGGTAGAGCCGGATCACCCGCGAGACGAAGAACTGCCGCGGGGTACGGCCCCAGCACGACATGCAGATCACGAAGCCGCTGATCACGAAGAAGATCTCGACGCCGATCCAGCCGTAGGCGGCGAACCGGAACACCGAGGGCATGATGTCGGACGTCGGCCGGTCCCAGATCGCGTTGTTCGGCTGGTTGACCCGGTAGGTGCCGGCGTAGTGGTGTACGGCCACCATCAGGGCGGCGAGCAGACGGATGCCGTCGATGGCGTACAGCCGACGGCCCTCCCGCCCGCGGACGGTGGCCTGCCTCGCAGCCGTCCCGGCGGGCCGCGGTGGCTGCTCGGCCGCGGTGAGTGGGGGGAGCGGCTTGCGCAACCCGCTCACGACCCGCATCGGTATCGACGATATGCCGTCCGTGCCCTGCATCGGAACCTATCCCATCCCCGCGAGAGAACTCCGCCCCCCGGGGCGGCAACAGAACGGCTCACGCTACGGCAGGCACAATTACCCCACAGGTAAAGGACAGGAACAAACCTCACGTCTACGATGCGCAGTTGCCCGAACCATCGCCGAGACGCATGACAGCGTTCGCCAAGACTTCACTTGACTGCGGCTTCGGCTCAGATCCGTCCGGGGCCCGTGTGCGGTGGCTCGGCGGCGCGGCCGTGGTCCGGGCGGGCCGCCGCACCGTCCGACTCGCCGCGGCCGGGCCGGGGAACCCGCCCGTCGGCCCGGCCCGGCGGCAGCACCGCGTCCGCGGTGTTGACGCGGGGGAGCGCGTAGGGGTGTTCCTCGGTCAGCCAGCGGATCATCCGCTCGCGCACCGTGACCCGTACCGTCCAGATGTCGTCCGCGTCCTTCGCCGTGACCAGGGCGCGTACCTGCATGGTGTTGGGCGTCGAGTCGGTGACGGCCAGGTTGTGTTCGCGGCCGTCCCAGGCCGGGCAGTCGCGCAGGATGTCCCGCAGCTTCTCGCGCATCGCCTCCACCGGCGCACTGTGGTCGACGTGGAAGAAGACGATGCCGGTCATCATGGCGCTGCCGCGCGACCAGTTCTCGAAGGGTTTCGAGGTGAAGTACGAGACCGGCATCGTGATCCGGCGCTCGTCCCACGTCCGCACCGTCAGGAACGTCAGCGTGATCTCCTCGACCGTGCCCCACTCGCCGTCCACCACGACCGTGTCACCGAGGCGGACCATGTCACCGAAGGCGATCTGCAGCCCGGCGAAGAGGTTCGCCAGCGTGGACTGGGCGGCGACACCGGCGACGATGCCGAGGACACCGGCCGAGGCGAGCAGCGAGGCGCCGGCCGCTCGCATCGCCGGGAACGTGAGCAGCATCGAGGCGATCGCCACCACGGCGACGATCGCCGACAGTACGCGTTGGATCAGTGTCACCTGCGTGCGCACCCGGCGGACCCGCGCCGGGTCGCGGTGGGAGGCCGCGTAGCGGGTGTACGAGGTCTCGACGATCGCCGTCGCGATGCGCACCACCAGCCACGCGGCGGACGCGATGAGGATCAGGGTCAGGGCCCGGCCGATGCCGACCCGGTGTTCCACCAGCAGCTTCGCCTGGTCGTACGAGCCTCGCAGCAGGCCCGCGAACAGCATGAACCGGAAGGGGACGCGGCCGCGGCGGAGCAGGCCCCACAGTGGTGTCTCGCGCCGGGCGTCGGCGTGTCGCAGCAGGTGGTCGACGGCCCACCCGATGAGCAGTGCGAGCACGACCGATCCACCGACGACGATCAGCGGACGCAGTACGTTCTCCATGCCGATGTCCATGTCCTTGACCGTAACCGGCCCGGGGGCGCCCTGAACATGCGATGTCAGTGTCGGCTGGCACGATGGGGTTCATGAACATCATGCTCTTTCACTCGACCTACGGGCTGCGGCCGGCGGTGCGTGCCGCGGCGGACCGGCTGCGTGCCGCGGGGCACGAGGTGTGGACGCCCGACCTCTTCGAGGGGCGCACCTTCGAGACCGTGGAGGAGGGCATGGCGTTCAACGACGCGATCGGCAAGGACGAGTTGCTCAAGCGCGCGGTCCTGGCTGCCGCGCCCTATTCCGAACGCGGCTTGGTGTACGCGGGATTCTCGCTCGGCGCCTCCATCGCGCAGACCCTGGCGCTCGGTGACGAGAAGGCCCGCGGGCTGCTCCTGCTGCACGGCACGTCGGACATCGCCGAGAGCGCGTCGGTGGACGAGCTGCCGGTCCAGCTGCATGTCGCGGAGCCCGACGCGTTCGAGACGGACGACTGGCTGAGTGCCTGGTATCTGCAGATGCAGAGAGCGGGAGCGGATGTGGAGATCTATCGGTACGCCGGGGCCGGACATCTCTACACCGACCCCGACCTGCCCGACCACGACGCCGAGGCGACCGAGGCCACCTGGAAGGTGGCGCTCGGCTTCCTCGACAACCTGTAGGGACTCATACCGGGTTACACCGGGTCGTAGGTCCGCTCCACCTGCTGCGTGCCGCTGCGCGTGCGGTACGAACGCCACCATGACGAGGTCGCGTTGGCGTTCTTGCGGTCGGAGAGGACGTAGTAGTCCATCTGCGCGCGATCGGCGGTGATGTCCAGGACGCCGTAGCCGTGGCGGTCGGTGTCGACCCAGTGGACGTGCCGGTTGGCGGCGCGGATGATCGGCCCGGCGATCGCGGTGAGGGTTCCTTCGGGGACCTTGACGATGTCGTCGAGGTTGTCGGAGGTGACCGAGGTGACGACGAACTCGGTGGCGGCGGAGGGGGACAGCGGGTACGTACCGGCGTCCACCGGCACGTCGTTGGCCCACGCCATGTGGATGTCGCCGGTCAGGAAGACCGTGTTGCGGATGGCGTTGGAGCGCAGGTGCGCGAGGAGTTCGCGGCGGTCGTCCGTGTAGCCGTCCCACTGGTCGGTGTTGAGGGCGAGGCCCTCCTGCGGCAGGCCCAACAGCTCGGCGAGCGGCTTCAGCAGGTCCGCGGAGAGCGAGCCCACCGCGAACGGCGAGATCATCACCGAGTTGCCCACCAGGCGCCAGCTGGTGTCGGACGCCTTCAACCCTGCCTTCAGCCAGTCGAGCTGGGCACGACCGGTGAGCGTACGGTCCGGGTTGTCGACCTCGCCGTTGCCGACGGCGGTCTGCTGGGAGCGGAAGGAGCGCAGATCGAGCAGGGACAGATCGGCGAGCCTGCCGAAGCGCAGACGGCGGTAGGTGGTGCCGGCGATCGCCGGACGGACCGGCATCCACTCGAAGTACGCCTGCTTGGCGGCGGCCTGACGCGCGGCCCAGGCGCCCTCGGATCCCTCGGTGTGGTTCTCGGCACCGCCCGACCAGGTGTCGTTGGCGAACTCGTGGTCGTCCCAGATCGCGACGACCGGAGCCGCCGCGTGCAGTGCCTGGAGGTCGGGGTCGGTCTTGTAACGCCCGTGCCGGGTGCGGTAGTCGGCGAGCGTCAGGATCTCGTGGGTGGGCGCGTGCGGTCGTACGACGGTGTCGCGCGTCCCGTACTCGCCGGTTCCGTACTCGTAGATGTAGTCGCCGAGGTGCAGCCAGGCGTCCAGGTCGCCGCGGGCCGCGAGATGGCGGTACGAGGAGAAGTACCCGGCTTCCCAGTTGGCGCAGGAGACCACGCCGAAGCGCAGGCCAGGGACGGCGGCGTCGGCGGCGGGCGCGGTGCGGGTGCGGGCGGCGGGGGAGTCGGTGCCCCCGGCGGAGAAGCGGAACCAGTAGTCGGCGGCGGGCTGAAGGCCGCGGATGTCCGCCTTGACGGTGTGATCGGAGGCGGCGGTCGCGGTGAGGGAGCCTTTGGCGACGACGTTGGTGAACGCCTTGTCCTTGGCGACGGTCCAGCTGACCTCGGTGTCCGGGCCGAGCCCGGAGCCCGGTATCGCCGCGGTGGTGGGAGTCACCCGGGTCCACAGCAGGATGCCGTCGGGCAGCGGGTCGCCGGAGGCGACACCGTGCAGGAAGATGGGGGCCTCGGCGGCGCGGGCCGGCAGGGTGGCCGCGAGCGGGGCTGCGAAGACGGTGACGCCGGCGGTGGCGGCCGCGGCCTTGACGACCGAACGGCGGCGCGGCGTGCGCCCGTTGGCGCTGTCTGTTGATCTGTTTCGACTGGTCACGAGCGATCAGGTTACTGACCGGTACGACCAAGAGCGGGCGAACTCGCAAAAGTTCGCCCGCTCTTCGACTGGAGGTCGGCTGAGGCCCCGGAGGGTTCAGACCGGCCGGTCTCAGTTTTAGGCCTTGAGCGCGGCCTCGATCGCGGTGTTGAAGTCGGCCACCGTCATCGGCGCGTTCTCGCCGTCGGCACCGGTGAGCTTCTTGCCGTCCATCTTCAGCGTCGGAGTGCCCTGCACACCGCTGTCGTCGAACGTCGAGGACATCTCCAGGGCCCACTTGTCGTAGGTGCCGTTGTTCACGGCGTTCTGGAACTTCTTGTTGTCCTTCAGGGCGTCGACCGTGTCGGCCACCTCGATCAGGTAGGAGTCGTCCTTGAACTTGTCGTCCGACTCCTCCGGGTGCCACTTCGTCGAGTACAGCGCGGTCTTGTACTCGAGGAACGCCTCGGGGCTGACGTTCAGCGCGGCACCCAGGGCGCTGAGCGCGTTCTTGGAGCCCTCGCCGGTCAGGCTGTTGTCGAGGAACGTGGCACCGACGTACTGGACCTTGTACTTGCCGTCCTCGAGGCCCTTGTCGACGGTCGTGCCGACGGTCTGCTCGAACTGGGCGCAGATCGGGCAGCGCGGGTCCTCGTACATGACCAGGGTCTTCTTGGCGCTGCTCTCGCCGACGACGACGGTGGTGCCGTTCTCGCCGGTGGTGTTGGCCGGCTTGACGAGCTTGTCGTCCTTCGCGGCCTCCCAGTAGCCGGGCTCGTTGCCCTGCACGACCGCGTAGCTGATGCCGCCGGCTATCGCGAGGACGCCGACGATCGAACAGGCCACGATGACCTGGCGCTTGACCTTGTCGCGCTTGGCCTGCCGCTCGCGCTCCTGGCGCAGCCGCTCACGGGCGGCGTTCTTCGAGGCCTGGCTGTTCCGCTTGCTCATGGTGGTGATCTCCAGAGGGGACGCGCACACGGTGTGCGCGGAATGCGTACGGGGGACTGCTGATGCTCAGTGGCTGTTCGCGGTGGATGGTCACGCGAAAGCGGCCGAGCGCGGCGGTCCACGCCGTCCCAGGGAGTGCACGAGGATCCGGTCGCGGGCGGTGCTCGTACGGCGGCTGGAGCGCTGCGGCGGGCTTACCGCCGGAGCCGGGCTCACCGTCACCGCGGCGACCGCGAGGAGCAGCGGGCGGAACGTGGTCGCCGTCACCGCCCGCAGTACCTGGGCCAGCGCCTGCTCGCCGCGGCGCAGCCAGGCGGCGGCGAGGAGGCCGACGCCGATGTGCGCGCCGAGCAGCAGCCAGGCGGTGGCCGGGTCGGCGTGGGCGAGCAGCGCCGAGATCCGGTCGGGGCCGGTGCCGCTCACCCGGGCCAGCGGGGTGCCGAAGTCGGCGCCGCCACCGCACAGCACGTCGAAGCCGACGGAGCGCAGGGGGCCGGCGACCGGGCCGCCCGCCGCGCCGTAACAGACGTGCTGACCCGTGGTGAACACCGTGTCGGCGGCCAGTTCCAGCGGGATGAGGAGGGCGGCGATCCGGCCGAAGCCGCGTTCGCGGCCTGCCAGGGCGTACGCAGTGACGAACACGGCGGCGGCGACCGCGGCCACCGTGTTCAACGGCAGCGGGACCCGGGACAGCAGCACGTGCGACGCGGTGCTGAGTGTCACGACGAGTGCCGTGAACAGCGCCGCGCGTACGGCTCTGAGCTGGGTCCCGGATATGTCCATAGCGGGGAGAGTGTGTCACGGACTCCTGTAGGGGACCCCTAAAGGGTTCCTATGAGTGGGCGGACGGTTACAGACCCGGAATCCGGCCGTTGCGGAACAGGTCGACGAAGATCTGGTGGTCGGCACGCGCGCGTGCGCCGTAGCTGTGCGCGAATTCCACCAGGAGCTCCGCGAAGCCGTCCTCGTCGGCCGCGATCGCCGCGTCGATGGCTCGCTCCGTGGAGAACGGGACCAGCTCCGAGTGACCGCTCTCGTCGTCGGCGGCCGCGTGCATGGTGGCCGTGGCCCGGCCCAGGTCGGCGACGACCGACGCGATCTCCTCCGTGTCGTCGATGTCACCCCAGTCCAGGTCCACCGCGTACGGCGAGACCTCGGCGACGAGCTGGCCCGCGCCGTCCAGCTCGGTCCAGCCCAGCCACGGGTCGGCGTGTGCCTGGAGGGCGCGCTGGGAGATCACCGTGCGGTGGCCCTCGTGCTGGAAGTACTCGCGGATCGAGGCGTCCGTGATGTGCCGGGAGACGGCCGGGGTCTGGGCCTGCTTGATGTAGATCACGACATCGTTCTCCAGGGCGTCGCTGTGGCCCTCCAGGAGGATGTTGTACGAGGGCAGGCCGGCCGAGCCGATGCCGATGCCGCGGCGGCCCACGACGTCCTTCACGCGGTACGAGTCGGGGCGGGCGAGCGAGGACTCCGGGAGCGTCTCCAGGTAGCCGTCGAAGGCCGCGAGGACCTTGTAGCGGGTGGCGGCGTCGAGCTCGATGGAGCCGCCGCCGGGCGCGAAGCGGCGCTCGAAGTCGCGGATCTCGGTCATCGAGTCGAGCAGTCCGAAGCGGGTCAGCGAGCGGGCGTCGCGCAGGGCGTCCAGGAGCGGGCCCTCGGCCGTGTCCAGGGTGAAGGGCGGCACCTCGTCGCTCTTGGCGCCGGTGGCGAGGGCGTGGACCCGCTCGCGGTAGGCGGCCGCGTACACCGTGACCAGCTCGGTGATCTGCTCGTCGCTGAGCGCCTTCGCGTACCCGATGAGCGCCACGGAGGCGGCGAACCGCTTGAGGTCCCAGGTGAAGGGACCGACGTACGCCTCGTCGAAGTCGTTCACGTTGAAGATCAGGCGGCCCTGGGAGTCCATGTACGTGCCGAAGTTCTCGGCGTGCAGGTCGCCGTGGATCCAGACCCGGGAGGTCCGCTCGTCCAGGTACGGTCCGCCCCGCTTCGAGCCGAAGCCGATGTCCGCGGTGAGGTCGTGGTAGAAGAGGCCCGCCGTGCCCCGGTAGAACGCGAAGGCGGAGGCCGCCATCTTGCGGAACTTCACGCGGAACGCGGCCGGGTCGGCGGCCAGGAGCTCGCCGAAGGCGGTGTCGAAGACGGCGAGGATCTGCTCGCCGCGTTGCTCGGCGCTGAGCTGCGGGACCGACATCGCTGGGTGCCTCCTGGTGCAGGTGGTGCGTGACATGTGGGAAGGGGTGCCGTCCGCCGGGGCGGACGCTTCCGTCCAACTCCAACGGACGAAGGTACGCGGGAGTGCCCGGGTACCCGGATGAAGGTACGGGTGATCCTCCGCCGAGTGTCAGTGGCCCGGCATAGACTTCGACGCTGTCCCCCCAGACTGTCCGCAGCCTGTCGACGATTGTTCTCCTTGGAGGCCGAAGCCGTGTCAAAGCCGCCGTTCACGCACCTGCACGTCCATACCCAGTACTCGCTGCTGGACGGTGCCGCGCGGCTCAAGGACATGTTCAATGCCTGCAATGAGATGGGCATGACACACATCGCCATGAGCGACCACGGCAACCTCCACGGGGCGTACGACTTCTTCCACACGGCTCAGAAGGCGGGCGTCACGCCGATCATCGGCATCGAGGCGTACGTCGCTCCGGAGTCCCGGCGCAACAAGCGCAAGATCCAGTGGGGTCAGCCGCACCAGAAGCGCGACGACGTGTCCGGTTCGGGCGGTTACACGCACAAAACGATCTGGGCGGCCAACAAGACGGGCCTGCACAACCTCTTCAAGCTCTCCTCGGACGCGTACGCCGAGGGCTGGCTGCAGAAGTGGCCCCGCATGGACAAGGAGACCATCTCCCAGTGGTCCGAGGGCCTCATCGCCTCCACCGGCTGCCCCTCCGGTGAGCTGCAGACCCGGCTGCGCCTGGGCCAGTACGACGAGGCGCTGAAGGCGGCCGCCGAGTACCAGGACATCTTCGGCAAGGACCGGTACTTCCTGGAGCTGATGGACCACGGCATCGAGATCGAGCGCCGGGTCCGCGACGGGCTCCTGGAGATCGGCAAGAAGCTCGGCATCCCGCCCCTGGTGACGAACGACTCGCACTACACGTACGCACACGAGGCGACCGCGCACGACGCTCTGCTCTGCATCCAGACCGGCAAGAACCTCTCGGACCCCGACCGCTTCCGCTTCGACGGCACCGGTTACTACCTGAAGTCCACGGACGAGATGTACGCCGTGGACTCGTCGGACGCCTGGCAGGAGGGCTGCCGCAACACCCTCCTGGTCGCGGAGCAGATCGACACCACCGGGATGTTCGAGAAGCGCGACCTCATGCCGAAGTTCGACATCCCGGAGGAGGGCTACACCAACACCACCTGGTTCAAGGAGGAAGTGCGGCGCGGCATGATGCGCCGCTACCCGGGCGGCGTCCCCGAGGACCGGCAGAAGCAGGCCGAGTACGAGATGGACATCATCATCCAGATGGGGTTCCCGGGGTACTTCCTCGTCGTCGCCGACTTCATCATGTGGGCCAAGAACAACGGCATCGCGGTGGGCCCGGGCCGTGGCTCCGCGGCCGGCTCGATCGTCTCTTACGCCATGGGCATCACCGACCTCGACCCGATCGAGCACGGGCTGATCTTCGAGCGGTTCCTCAACCCCGAGCGCGTCTCCATGCCCGATGTCGACATCGACTTCGACGAGCGCAGGCGCGTCGAAGTGATCAGGTATGTGACCGAGAAGTACGGCGAGGACAAGGTCGCCATGATCGGCACGTACGGAAAGATCAAGGCCAAGAACGCGATCAAGGACTCCGCGCGCGTGCTGGGCTACCCGTACGCGATGGGCGACCGCCTCACCAAGGCCATGCCCGCCGACGTCCTCGGCAAGGGCATCGACCTGAACGGCATCACCGACCCCTCGCACCCCCGCTACGGCGAGGCGGGCGAGATCCGCGGGATGTACGAGAACGAGCCGGACGTCAAGAAGGTCATCGACACCGCCAAGGGTGTGGAGGGCCTGGTCCGGCAGATGGGTGTGCACGCGGCCGGCGTGATCATGTCCAGCGAGCCGATCGTCGACCACGCCCCGATCTGGGTGCGGCACACCGACGGCGTCACCATCACACAGTGGGACTACCCGCAGTGCGAGTCGCTCGGCCTGATCAAGATGGACTTCCTGGGCCTGCGCAACCTCACCATCATGGACGACGCCGTGAAGATGGTGGAGGCCAACAAGGGCGTCAAGCTGGAGATGCTCGAGGTCCCGCTCGACGACCCCAAGACGTACGAACTGCTCTGCCGCGGTGACACGCTCGGTGTGTTCCAGTTCGACGGCGGCCCGATGCGCTCGCTGCTGCGCCAGATGCAGCCCGACAACTTCGAGGACATTTCCGCCGTTTCGGCCCTGTATCGGCCGGGTCCGATGGGCATGAACTCGCACACGAACTACGCCGAGCGCAAGAACGGCCGGCAGGAGATCACGCCGATCCACCCGGAGCTCGAAGAGCCCCTGAAGGAGACGCTCGGCCTGACCTACGGCCTCATCGTGTACCAGGAGCAGGTGCAGAAGGCCGCCCAGATCGTCGCCGGTTACTCGCTCGGCGAGGCCGACATCCTGCGCCGCGTGATGGGCAAGAAGAAGCCCGAGGAGCTGGCGAAGAACTTCACCATCTTCCAGGCGGGCGCCAAGAAGAACGGCTTCTCGGACGCGGCGATCCAGGCCCTGTGGGACGTCCTGGTCCCGTTCGCCGGCTACGCGTTCAACAAGGCGCACTCCTCCGCGTACGGCCTGGTCACCTACTGGACCGCATACCTCAAGGCGAACTACCCGGCCGAGTACATGGCCGCGCTGCTGACCTCGGTGAAGGACGACAAGGACAAGTCGGCGGTCTACCTCAACGAGTGCCGCCGCATGCGCATCAAGGTGCTGCCGCCGAACGTCAACGAGTCGGTGCACAACTTCGCCGCCCAGGGCGACGACGTGATCCTCTTCGGCCTGGAGGCCGTGCGCAACGTCGGTACGAGCGTGGTCGATTCGATCATCCGGTCCCGCAAGGCCAAGGGAAAGTACGCCTCCTTCCCCGACTACCTGGACAAGGTCGAGGCCGCCGCCTGCAACAAGCGCACCACGGAATCGCTCATCAAGGCCGGCGCCTTCGACACCATGGGGCACACCCGCAAGGGCCTCACCGCGCACTTCGAGCCGATGATCGACAACGTGGTGGCGGTCAAGCGCAAGGAGGCCGAGGGGCAGTTCGACCTCTTCGGCGGCATGGGAGAGGAGGAGACCAGCGAGCCCGGCTTCGGACTCGACGTGGAGTTCACGACCGACGAGTGGGACAAGGCCTATCTGCTCGCCCAGGAGCGGGAGATGCTCGGTCTGTACGTCTCCGACCACCCGCTCTTCGGGCTGGAGCACGTTCTGTCCGACAAGGCCGACGCGGGCATTGCCCAGCTCACCGGAGGTGAGCACGCGGACGGCGCGGTGGTGACCATCGGCGGCATCATCTCCGGCCTGCAGCGCAAGATGACGAAGCAGGGCAACGCCTGGGCGATCGCCACCGTCGAGGACCTCGCGGGCTCCATCGAGTGCATGTTCTTCCCGGCGACGTACCAACTGGTGTCGACCCAACTCGTCGAGGACGCGGTCGTCTTCGTCAAGGGACGCCTCGACAAGCGCGAGGACGTGCCGCGCCTCGTCGCGATGGAACTTCAGGTCCCGGACCTGTCGAACGCCGGCACCAACGCGCCGGTGATCCTCACCATCCCCGCGGTGAAGGTCACCCCCCCGATGGTCAGCCGCCTCGGCGAGATCCTCAGCCACCACAGGGGCGACAGCGAGGTGCGCATCAAGCTCCAGGGCCCGCTCAAGACCACGGTGCTGCGGCTCGACCGACACCGGGTGAAGCCGGATCCGGCGCTCTTCGGTGACCTGAAGGTGCTACTGGGGCCGGCCTGCCTGGCGGGCTGAGAGACGTGAATTGATGTACGAGAGGGGCGCATCCGTAATCGGATGCGCCCCTCTGTGTGTGTCTGGGCTTCAACAGCCCTTACACGGGGCCTCAGTTGTGGCCGAAGCGCTTCTGTTGCTTACGGGCAACATCCGCGGGGCTGCCATGGGTCTGCGGCATCGGCGACTGCTGCGCCTCTGTCGAGGACCGCTGCGCCTGCTCCTGCGCACGCTCGGCCTGCGAGGAGCGGTCCTGCTGGCCGCCCTGCTTGCGGTTCTTGTTCTTGGCCATGGTGATTGCCTCCTGTGGGGCTCTAGGGGCCAGGGCCGGGACCAGATTCACATAGCCTGACAAGCAGCGCATTTCGTGGAATTACCGTGCGTAATAAGCCCTGTCGGAGAGTGCTTCACCGATCCGCCACGCCGAAGATCGAGTTCGGGCCGTTAACCTCCGCGCCGTCGGGCAGACTCGAAGGAAGCCCGAAGCAAACCTCCCGGAAACCGGAAAGAGGGTGGACCGCGTGGACCGCTGCATCGTCCTGGTGGACGCCGGGTACCTGCTCGGGGCTGCCGCCAGTCTCCTCGCCGGGGAGCCTTCGCGATCCCGGATCACCGTCGACCACGCCGCCCTCATCCAGGGTTTGCGCGAGCGCGCCGAGTCCGACACGGAGCGACCCCTGCTGCGCATCTACTGGTTCGACGGCGCCCCCGACCGCGTACCGCAGCCGGAGCACCGCAGGCTGCGCGTGATGCCGCGGGTGACGGTGCGCCTGGGCGCGCTGACCCGTAGCGACGGACGGTGGGCGCAGAAGGGCGTCGACGCCGCGATGCACGCCGAGCTCACCGAGCTGGCCCGCAATCGCGCCTGCTCCGACGTGGTCCTGGTGACCGGCGACGGGGATCTGCTGCCGGGCATGATGGCCGCCAAGGAGCACGGGGTCGCCGTACACCTGTGGGCCGTGCAGGCCGCCGACGGCGACTACAACCAGTCCGAGGACCTGGTCGCCGAGGCCGACGAACGTCGTGTGCTCGACCGGACCTGGATCACCAAGGCCGTGCGTGCCAAGGAATTCGGCGGGATCTGCGCGCCGTCGCCCGCGCCGCGCCCCGAGATCGCCGCGATCCTCTCCGCGCCGTTGCCCGACTCGGCGCTCGGTGCCGCCGCCGAGCGGCCTGCCCCGGAGGCGGAGCACGGCCAGGCGGCCGACTCGCAGAACGGCAGCGAGGAGCGGGTGCCCGCGTCCAAGGGCGTGCCGACGCCGAAGGACCTGGCCGCACTGCGCGCGCCCGGCACGCACACCGCCCAGCAGCCCGCGAGCGCGACCCTGCGGTGGTCGTCGGACAAGGGATGGATCGACCGGCCGGGCGGTGCCACCGAGCCCGCGGACGCCGCCGCGCTGCCGACGCTCGCCCAGCTCACCTCCGCCGAGCAGCGGTGGGCGGACCGCGAGGAGGACATCACCACGGTCGGCGGCGATCCCTACGAGGTGGGGCAGGTCTTCGCCCGCCGCTGGATGGGGCGGCTGACGGACCAGAGTCATCTGCAGAAGCTGTCCACGATGTACCCGCGGGTACCGCATCGCGTGGACGGGGAGCTGCTGCGCTACGCGGCACGCTTCGGGCTGCTCGCGCACAAGGACGATCAGATCGACGAACACGACCGGTACGCGATCCGGGCGGGCTTCTGGCGCGAGATCGACGTACGGACGGCGGCGGAACACGCCCCTGCCGGGGAATGAGCCGGAGTCCTGGGCTTGCGTTTGCGTCCGGGTGCGCTGGTGGCGGGGGTGCGGCGCGGTCCCGGATCGCCGGCGGCGGGGGCGGGGCGAGGCCCCGGGCGTATATCGGGGCATCGGACCCCGTAGGCTCGTCCTTCGTGAGTACGCGCACGGCACAGACAGCCCACAACGGGCACGGGGGCGATGTCGTGTGCGCGGTGCGCTCCCTGACCAAGACCTATCCGGCCGTGCGTGGACGCCGCGGCGCCCCCGGTACGCCCGAGGTACGGGCCACCGACGGGGTACGTCTGGACATCCGGCGCGGTGAGATCTTCGGGCTGCTCGGGCCGAACGGCGCCGGGAAGTCCACCCTCGTACGGCAGCTGACCGGGCTCATGCGCCCCGACAGCGGCAGTGTCGAGATCCTCGGGCACGACATCGTGCGCCACCCCGAGCGGGCGGCGCGGATCCTCGCGTACCTCGGGCAGGAGTCCACCGCCCTCGACGAGCTGACCGTGTCGCTCGCCGCGGAGACGACCGGGCGGCTGCGCGGCCTGGAGATCCGCGAGGCGCGGGCCGAGCGGGACGCGGTCCTCGACGAACTCGGCCTCACCCCGCTCGCCGCCCGGCCCCTGAAGAAGCTGTCCGGCGGGCAGCGGCGGCTCGCCTGCCTCGCCGCCGCGCTGGTCGGAAGGCGGCCGCTGCTCGTCCTCGACGAGCCCACCACCGGCATGGACCCGGTGGCCCGGCGCGCCGTCTGGGCGGCGATCGATCGGCGCCGGTCCGAGGACGGCGCGACCGTACTGCTGGTCACCCACAACGTCATCGAGGCGGAGACGGTCCTCGACCGGGTCGCCGTCCTCGACCGGGGCCGCGTCATCGCCTGCGACACCCCGGCCGGGCTGAAGGAACAGGTCGCCGGCGAGGTGCGGGTCGACCTCGTGTGGCGCGAGAGGGCTCCGCTCGACGTGCCCGAGGTCGCCGCGCTGCGTCCCCGAGCCGTGGAGTCGGGCCGCCGCTGGACCCTGCGGCTCGCCCCGGAGGAGGCCCGCGCGGTCGTCGCCACGGTCACCGGAGGCGCCGCCTTCGTCGCCCTGGACGACTTCACGCTGGCCACGCCGAGCCTCGAGGACGTCTATCTGGCGCTCGGGGGCAATACCCAGGGGCTGGTGAAGGCGTGAGTGTGCGGCGCGTGGGATCCGTACGGATGTGTGTGCGGAGGGGGAGGGGCGTCGTGGGCGCTGGGAACTGGACGGCTGCCGGAGCGAAGAGGAGCAGCTCGACGTGAGTGTCGTACCCGCTGAGGTGCTGCCGGGCAGTGCGCTGTCCCTGGCGGAGGATGTCGGCGACGCGGTGGAACTCGCGCCGCGGGCGCGGCTGTGGCCCTCGCTCGCCGCCGTGTACCGGGCGCAGCTCTCCCGGGCGCGCGTCGCGCGGATCCCGCTGCTGTTCGTGGCCACCTTCCAGTCCGTCGGCATCATGATCATGATGCGGGGCGTGGTGGACGGCGGGGCCGAGGCGCGGGCCGTGGTGGCCGGGGCGTCGGTCCTGGTGGTCGCCTTCGTCGCGCTCAACCTCCTCGCGCAGTACTTCGGACAGTTGCGGGCCAGCGGTGGGCTCGACCACTACGCGACGCTGCCGGTGCCGCCGGCCGCGGTCGTGCTGGGCGCCGCGGGCGCGTACGCGTCCTTCACCGTGCCCGGGACCATCGCCACCGCCGTCTTCGGCTGTGTGCTCTTCGGGCTGCCGGTGGCCCACCTGTGGGTGCTTGCCGCGGTGATCCCGCTCGCGGGGGCCGCGCTCGCCGGGCTGGGGGCGGCGTTCGGGCTGCTCGCGCCGCGGCCCGAGCTCGCCACGCTGCTGGGGCAGCTGGGCATGTCGGCGGCGCTGCTGCTGGGGGTGCTGCCGGCGGACCGGATGCCGACGGTCGTGCAGTACGGGCGTGATCTGCTGCCCTCGACCTATGGCGTCGAGGCCTTCGCGCGGACCTTCGGCGACCATCCCGACTGGGCGCTCGTTCTGGGTGACCTCGCCGTCTGCGCGGGCGTCGGGGCGGCCTCGCTGGCCGTGGCGACCTGGGCGTACCGCCGGGCGGCCGTCCGGTGACGCGACTGACAGCCGGGCCTGGCACGATGTCAGGGTGACCGCACCGCTGACTCCGCCTCCGCCGCCGCATGAACAGCCCTCCGACAGCGCCAACGCCTGGCAGGCTCCGCCCGCCGGTGGTGTCGGCGTCGCGGGGATCGCCGGGTACGAACAGGACGGTCCCGGGATGAAGACCGAAGTGCGCGAGGCCGCCGTGATCACGGTGGCGGTGGCGGTCGCGGGGGCGCTGCTGGGTGTGCTGTGGTGGTGGCTGGCGCCGCATGTGCCGCTGGTCGCGGACGACAGCGCGGTGTATCTGAAGGACACCGAGGGCGAGCAGGCCATCGGGGTCGACGGAACGTTCACGCTGCTCGCGCTCGCGTTCGGGGCGGTCAGTGCGGTGGTGGTGTATCTGATGCGGCGGCGTGGGGGCGTGCCGTTGGTCGTCGCGCTTGCCGTGGGGGGCGTGCTCGGGTCGGTGCTCGCCTGGCGGGTCGGGATATGGCTCGGGCCCACGCAGGACGTGGTCGCCCACGCCAAGGCGGTGGGGGAAGGGGTTACCTTCTCGGCGCCGTTGAAGCTGGGGGCGAAGGGGGCGTTGTTGGCGTGGTCCCTGGCGGGGCTGGTGGTTCATCTCGGGTTGACCGCGTTGTTCGGGCCCCGGGATCCGGATCCTTACGCGAGTCCGTACGCGGCGCCTCCGGCGGGGTAGGCGGGGGCCAGGGGAGCCCTGGGGGCTCCGCCTCCAGACCCCCGCCAGGGGGCGCTGCGCCCCCTGGCGCCCCGCCAGGTGTCTCAGCCGCTGGGGGCGACGAGGGGGCGCAGGAACACGGTGTCAGGCCGGTCGGCGGCCGTGGTTCGAGCGGCCCTTCTTGATGCGCCACTTGCGTTTGCGTGTTTTCTTCGACATGCCCTTCGTGCTTAACCGAAGGCGGGGCATCCGTCGAGGGGTCACGCACGGGCGACGGGGGCGCGGACCGCTTCCGTGAGGTTGGCGAGGTCGTCCGGGGCGAGTTCCACCTCGAGGCCGCGGCGGCCCGCCGAGACGCAGATCGTGGCGTGGGCGGCGGCCGACGCGTCCAGCACGGTGGGGAGCTTCTTGCGCTGGCCCAGGGGGGAGATGCCGCCGCGGACGTAGCCCGTGGTGCGTTCGGCGGCCGCCGGGTCCGCCATCGCCGCGCGTTTGCCGCCCACCGCCGTGGCCAGGGCCTTCAGGTCGAGCGAACCCGCGACGGGGACCACGGCGACCACCAGGGAGCCGTCCACGTCCGCCACCAGGGTCTTGAAGACCCGGTCGGGGGACACGCCCATCGCCTCGGCGGCCTCGTCGCCGTAGGAGGGGTGCGCGGGGTCGTGCTCGTAGGCGTGAACGGTGTACGTGACGGCTGCCGCGGTCAGGGCCACCGTCGCCGGCGTGCCCCCGGGCTGCTGCTTCTTCGACTTCTTCGCCATCTGCCTTCTCGAATGCGTCAGTTGAGACTCGTCGGGCCGCGTGTCAGGTCCGATGCCGGAAGCGACGGCAGATTGCGGATGATCGCGGTCTCGGTGCGCAGCAGTTTCAGTTCCTCGCGGAGGCGGGAGGCCGTGTCGGGGACCTGGAGCAGCTGTTGCTTCGCGGGGATGTCGAGCATCACGGCGGCGGCGACGAGGTAGGAGACGACGGCCGGGTCGTCCGGCAGTTCGGCGCCGGTGGACAGCGAGCGCTCACGGGCGCCCGCGAGCCGCTTCTGGTACTGGCGGAAGGCCCGCAGCACCCCTTCGGCGAGCGCACCGGCCTCCTCGCCCGGCTCCTCGGGCAGCTCCTCCAGCTCGGCGGTGAGGAACGCGCCCGAGGCGTCCACGGACAGCAGCCGTACGCGTGTGGTGCCCGTCGCCAGTATTTCGAAGCTGCCGTCGGCGCGCTCCCGGATGGTCGCCGCGTCCGCGATGCAGCCCACCTCGTGGAAGGCGGCCAGCGGGTCGTCGCCGAAACCGGCCGCGGGCCCGCGCTGCGGCACGGCCGTCTGGTCCGGCAGACCGGGTGCGCTGGGTGCGACCTCATGGCCGTCGCGGATGGCGACGACGGCGAACCGGCGCGGTTCGTCCTCTGGGATCTTCAGCAGATCGCGCATCATGGCGCGGTAGCGCTCCTCGAAGATGTTCAGAGGAAGCACGAGCCCCGGGAACAGAACCGTGTTCAGGGGGAAGAGCGGGAGCCGGACGGTGGTCACGACGCGAAAGCCTAATGGTCGCCGGAGCGGGCGCGTCCGTCGTGCTCACTCCGTGGATGCAGGGGGGTGTTCGCAGCGACCTCCAGACGGACGCCGTCGCGCAGCTCGAGGAACTGGCCCAGCGGGTCGTCGGAGACCCGGTCCCAGGGGAACGAGGTCGCGTAGGGGCCGATGAGGCGGAGCTGTTCCAGGGCGTCCGTCCAGCGCTTCAGCCTGATCAGGACGTAGGTGAGGAGGTTGCGGACCTCCGCGGGCCAGGGGTCGGCGGCCGGATACGTCGCGGAGACCGCGATCGCGAGGTCGGCCGCCGCGTCGAGCCGCTCGCGCAGGACCACCGCACCGCCGCCCTCGGTGAGATACGCGAACGCCGCGCGTACCGGCAGCGCCTGCACCAGGGAGCCCGGCAGCGCGTCCTGGGCGGCCCGCTCGGCGAAGTCGAAGCACTCGCGGTGGGAGCCGTACCAGGCGGCCGACAGGTACTTCAGGGCGGCCACGTGGCAGCCGTAGTGGTGCGGGGAGCGGCGTACCGCCTCGCCCCACAGCTTCTCGAACTCGGTGTGCCCGGCGTTGGTGCCGCGGGCGTGGTCGAGCGCGATCCGCCAGGGCACCGGGTCGCGCGGGTCGCCCTCGGCGGCGGCGCCGATCAGCGGGCCGACCTGGCCCAGCAGCTCGGCGCGGGCGGGCGACCGCCACCAGCGGCGTACCGCCAGCTCGGCCTTGACCAGCAGGGCGTCCGGGTCGTGCGGGGACTCCTCCTGCCACAGCTGGAGCCACTCGTCGCGGGTACGCGCGAAGGCCGCGAGGCGCATCACGTACCGGTCGCGGTTCTCCCACTCGGCGGCCTCGCGCGTGGTGGCGAGCAGCTTGGCCGCGGCGCCGTAGTCGCCGCGGCTCGCCGCGACGAGGGCCGGCCCGAGCCGCTCGTCGGGGGCGTCCAGCAGTACCTCGTCGTCGGTGGGCAGTCCGGCGGCGAGGCGCGAGGAGTTCCTGGCCATCCGGGCCGTACGGATGAGCGCGCTCAGCAGTGCCATGGTGTCGCCATTGAAAACCGCAGGTCGGAGCTGTGCCAGGGGGTGTGTGGTGACGCTTCTGTAACCATCAATTGGTTGTACGTTAAACAGTCAAGGGTAAGTAAAAAAGTGAGCGTTGTTCTGCTCTTGCGGGCTGTAAGTGAAACAGACCGGGCCCTGTGCTCAGCTTCGGCGCAGCATCCGTGTCGCCCCCGCCGCCACCGTCGTCGCCAGGATCCAGCCCAGCAGGATCACCACCGCGGACAGCCACTGCCAGCCGCCGTTCAGCTGCCAGAAGCCCACCTGGCCGAGGTCGATCACCGGCAGCAGCAGGTCCAGGGCGAACAGCGAGGCGTTCCACGGCGGATGCTCGCCGTCCTTGATCGGCGGATGGCTGGAGTGCGCGAACGCGACCGACGTCGCCGCCCAGAGCACCGCCATCCACAGTGCGGCCCGCCCCGGCCGGTATCCGTAGGCGACCGTCCAGTCCTGTGCGTACCCCCACAGCTTGGCCGCGAGCGGCAGGGTCTCGCGGCGGCGGCGCTGCTTGGCGAGCAGCACCTCGCGCGCGTCCTCGTCCTCGCCGGAGTTGCGCAGCACCGTGGCCAGGCGTTCGTACGGTTCCGGGTTGTACTCGGCGGTCGCCGCCGCCACCCACTCCAGGCGCCGGGTCAGCGGGAACGCGCCCTGCGGCACGAGGTTCTCGTAGCCGAAGCCGCCCATGTGGAGGCGGCCCGGGCCCGGCCAGCTGTCCGCCCGGTCGACCAGATTGACGATCCGCGCGCCGGACAGCACGACCTTGCCGCGCTCGGGATGCTCCCCGAGGAAGCGCAGCTCCGGCGTCTGGACCCGCAGCAGCGACAGCTCGTGGTCGTCGTCGAAGGTGAAGCGGGCCCGCTCGAAGTCGACCGCGTCCCCGAACCGGCCGTCGTCGAGCCGGATCCCGCCCTGGCACTCGAACCGCTGCACCAGCGTGCCGTGGGCCGGAGTCGTGCCGCTGGTCAGCAGCGGATTACCGACAGCCGCGGGGGTCATGTACATCGTGCGGTTGACGGTCAGCTGGGGGGCGTTCAGGGCGAGGCGGGTGTACGGATTGCTCAGCTTGCTGCCACGCAGGCTGAGCGAGACGCCGATGGTGGCGCCGCGCAGGCTCAGCTCGCCGTGCGACTCCAGCATCTCGGCCTGGAGATCCTGGCCGACGGTCATGCCGTCGCCGGTGAGCGAACGCCCGCGTCGGTCCCGGTAGACCACGGCCTGGTTGAGCAGCAGATCCGTGCCGATGTGCGCGTCGGTCAGCCGTACGCCGTTGTGGAAGCGGCAGCGCGGCAGATGCAGATCGCCCTCGGTGTGCACGCGGGCCGCCTCCAGGCGCGGCACCGAGCAGTTGACCAGGCGTGCGGTCGTGAAGCGGGCCTCCGGAAGCAGGATCTCCTTCTCGAACCGGCAGCCCTTCATCTCGATGTACGGCACCACGGTGCCGCCCGCGAGGTCGAGGACGTCGGTGATCTGTACGCCGGTCAGCTTCAGGGAGGCGACCCGGCCCTGGAGAGCGGGCGGGCCGTCGAGCAGCAGCCAGGCCACGATCCGTGCCCGGACGCTGCGCTCGGGTCCCCAGGGATGGCCGCCGTGCGGATCGTCGACCGTCATGTCCCCGCTGCGCAGGTCGTACACACTGCCGTCGCGGAAGGCCTGCCACATCCCGGCCTCGGTGGCGGTCAATTCGTCCGGCAGGTCCCCGCCGTGGATGCCGGCACCCTCGGTCACGGCACTTCCCTTCCTCCCCAGCTACTCACGGGTTTCATACAACCGTTCATGCCCGCTGTGTGACGGGCCGAACGCTACTGGTGAGGGGGATCTTCCGGGGAATCGAAGGTGGCTTGTATCAGCCATTGATACAGGCGTCCGGCGCCTTATCGCGGTCTGAGAGAATTGGGTCTGTGATCTCCCGAATCGATCTGCGCGGCGACGCCCTCCCCGAGGGCTACGCCCTGCGTGACCTGCTGCCCCGAGCCGACTTCGACGTGTCTGCCGCCCTGGAGAAGGTGCGTCCGATCTGCGAGGCCGTGCATCATCGTGGGGACGCGGCGCTGATCGACTACGCGGAGAAGTTCGACGGCGTACGGCTGGAGTCCGTACGGGTCCCGGTCCAGGCCGTCAAGGACGCCCTGGAGCAGCTCGACCCGGTCGTGCGCGCGGCCCTGGAGGAATCCATCCGCCGCGCCCGCCTGGTCCACCGTGCCCAGCGTCGCACCACGCACACCACCCAGGTCGTTCCGGGCGGCTCGGTCACCGAGAAGTGGGTGCCGGTCGAGCGCGTGGGCCTGTACGCGCCGGGCGGACGCTCCGTGTACCCGTCGTCCGTGATCATGAACGCGGTCCCGGCGCAGGAGGCCGGAGTCGCCTCCATGGCCCTGGCCTCCCCGCCGCAGAAGGAGTTCGACGGCCTTCCGCACCCGACGATCCTCGCCGCCTGCGCCCTCCTCGGCATCGACGAGGTGTACGCGGTCGGCGGAGCCCAGGCCGTCGCGATGTTCGCGCACGGCACCGAGTCCTGTGCCCCGGCCAACATGGTCACGGGCCCCGGCAACATCTGGGTCGCCGCCGCCAAGCGCTACTTCACCGGCAAGATCGGCATCGACGCGGAGGCCGGTCCCACCGAGATCGCGATCCTCGCCGACGAGACCGCCGACCCGGTGCACGTCGCCGCCGACCTGATCAGCCAGGCCGAGCACGACCCACTGGCCGCCGCCGTCCTCGTCACGGACTCCCCTCGACTCGCGGATGCCGTCGAGAAGGAGCTGGAGCCGCAGGTCGGGGCCACCAAGCACATCGAGGACCGGATCGTCCCGGCGCTGAACGGCAGGCAGTCCGCGATCGTGCTGGTCGAAGGCGTGGACGACGGGCTGCGCGTGGTCGACGCGTACGGCGCCGAGCACCTGGAGATCCAGACGGCGGACGCGGCCGCGGTGGCCGACCGGGTGAAGAACGCGGGCGCGATCTTCGTCGGCCCCTGGGCGCCCGTATCGCTGGGCGACTACGCGGCGGGCTCCAACCACGTCCTGCCCACCGGCGGCTGCGCCTGCCACTCCTCGGGCCTGTCCGTCCAGTCCTTCCTGCGCGGCATCCACATCGTCGACTACACGAAGGACGCGCTCGCCGACGTGGCACATCACGTGGTGACGCTGGCGGAGGCGGAGGACCTGCCGGCCCACGGCGCGGCGATCAAGGCAAGGTTCGGTTGGAAGGTGCCCACCAAGTGACCATCGGAATCGATGATCTTCCCGTACGGGACGAGCTGCGCGGCAAGTCCCCCTACGGCGCGCCCCAACTCGACGTCCCCGTACGCCTGAACACCAACGAGAACCCGTACCCGCTGCCCGAACCCCTCGTCGAGCGGATCGCCGAGCGCGTGCGCGTGGCCGCCCGCAACCTCAACCGCTACCCCGACCGGGACGCGGTCGAGCTGCGCACGGAGCTGGCCACGTACCTGACGCGGACCGGCAAGCACCGGGTCGGCCTTGAGAACGTCTGGGCGGCGAACGGCTCGAACGAGGTCATCCAGCAGCTGCTGCAGACCTTCGGTGGCCCCGGCCGTAAGGCGATCGGCTTCGAGCCGTCGTACTCGATGCACGCGCTCATCGCGCGCGGCACCGGGACCGGCTGGATCTCCGGCCCCCGCAACGAGGACTTCACGATCGACCTCGTCGCCGCCGAGCAGGCCATCGCCGAGAACCGGCCGGACGTCGTCTTCATCACCACCCCCAACAACCCCACGGGCAACGCGGTGCCGCCCGAGACGGTCCTCGCGCTGTACGAGGCCGCGCAGGCCGCCAAGCCCTCCATGGTGATCGTCGACGAGGCCTACATCGAGTTCAGCCACGGCGACTCGCTGCTGCCGCTGCTCGAAGGTCGGCCGAATCTCGTCGTTTCGCGGACCATGTCCAAGGCCTTCGGCGCGGCGGGACTGCGCCTCGGCTATCTCGCCGCGCACCCGGCGGTCGTGGACGCCGTCCAGCTCGTACGGCTGCCGTACCACCTGTCGGCCGTCACCCAGGCGACCGCGCTGGCCGCCCTGGAGCACACCGACACGCTGCTCGGGTACGTGGAGCAGCTGAAGGCCGAGCGGGACCGGCTGGTCACCGAACTGCGCGCGATCGGCTACGAGGTCACCGCGTCCGACGCGAACTTCGTCCAGTTCGGGCGATTCGAAGGCAGCGAGGGCTCGCACGAGGCCTGGCAGAAGATCCTCGACCGGGGTGTCCTGGTCCGGGACAACGGCGTACCGGGGTGGCTGCGGGTCAGCGCCGGAACTCCCGCCGAGAACGACGCGTTCCTCGACGCGGTACGTGAACTGAAGAAGGAGCAGAGCGCATGAGCCGCGATGGGCGTGTCGGAAGAGTCGAGCGGAGAACCAAGGAGACCTCGGTCCTCGTCGAGATCGATCTCGACGGGTCCGGCAAGGTCGATGTGGCTACGGGCGTCGGCTTCTACGACCACATGCTCGACCAGCTCGGCCGGCACGGTCTGTTCGACCTGACCGTGAAGACCGAGGGTGACCTGCACATCGACTCGCACCACACCATCGAGGACACCGCCCTCGCGCTGGGCGCCGCCTTCAAGCAGGCGCTCGGCGACAAGGTGGGGATCTACCGCTTCGGCAACTGCACGGTCCCGCTGGACGAGTCACTCGCCCAGGTGACGGTGGACCTGAGCGGCCGCCCGTACCTCGTGCACACCGAGCCCGAGAACATGGCGCCGATGATCGGCGAGTACGACACGACGATGACCCGGCACATCCTGGAGTCCTTCGTCGCCCAGGCCCAGATCGCGCTGCACGTGCACGTGCCCTACGGGCGCAACGCGCACCACATCGTGGAGTGCCAGTTCAAGGCCCTGGCCCGGGCGCTGCGCTACGCCTCCGAGCACGACCCGCGCGCCGCCGGGATCCTCCCCTCCACGAAGGGCGCATTGTGAGCGACGCACGCGCGGCCGCCGGGCCGCAGACGAGGACGATGGCCGCACCTCTGCGCCGCGCGGGCGGAGAAGCGAACGGAGGGACACTGTGACCGGCCTGTCTAGCATCCTGATCATCGTCGGACTCTTCCTCCTCGGCGGCATCTACTCCTTCGTCAAGCAGAAGATGCCCATGAGCCTCATCGTGCTGCTCTCGTTCGGCGCGACGATGTGCCTCGTCGCGGGCGTCATGAGGCTGGAGGTGTGGAATTGAGCACCCCCAAAAAGGTGGTCGTCTTCGACTACGGCTTCGGGAACGTGCGTTCCGCCGAGCGCGCCCTCGCGCGCACGGGTGCCGAGGTCGAGATCACGCGCGACTTCGACACGGCGATGAACGCGGACGGGCTGCTGGTCCCGGGCGTCGGCGCCTTCGCCGCCTGCATGCAGGGGCTCAAGGACGCCCGCGGTGACTGGATCATCGGCCGTCGGCTCTCGGGCGGCCGTCCCGTCATGGGCATCTGCGTCGGCATGCAGATCCTGTTCGCGCGCGGCATCGAGCACGGCGTGGAGACCGAGGGCATGGACGAGTGGCCCGGCAGCGTCGAGCCGCTCCAGGCCGACATCGTGCCCCACATGGGCTGGAACACGGTCGAGGCCCCGGCCGGCTCGCAGCTCTTCGCGGGGCTCGAAGCCGACGCGCGCTTCTACTTCGTCCACTCCTACGCCGTCCACGACTGGTCCCTGGAAGTCGCGAACCCGGCGCTGCGCGCACCCCTGGTGACCTGGTCGACGCACGGCAAGCCCTTCGTAGCGGCCGTCGAGAACGGCGCACTGTGGGCCACGCAGTTCCACCCCGAGAAGTCCGGCGACGCCGGAGCCCAGCTCCTCACCAACTGGATCGGAACACTGTGAGCAAGCTCGAACTCCTTCCCGCCGTCGACGTCCGCGACGGCCAGGCCGTGCGCCTCGTGCACGGCGAGTCCGGGACGGAAACTTCTTACGGCTCCCCCCTCGAGGCCGCCCTCGCCTGGCAGGGCGCGGGCGCCGAGTGGCTGCACCTCGTCGACCTGGACGCCGCGTTCGGCACCGGCGACAACCGCGCGCTGATCGCCGAGGTCGCAGGGGCGATGGACATCAAGGTCGAGCTGTCCGGCGGCATCCGCGACGACGAGACGCTGGCCGCCGCGCTCGCCACCGGCTGCACCCGGGTGAACCTGGGCACCGCCGCTCTGGAGACCCCCGAGTGGGTCGCCAAGGTCATCGCCGAGCACGGCGACAAGATCGCGGTCGGTCTCGACGTACGCGGCACGACGCTGCGCGGTCGCGGCTGGACCCGCGACGGCGGCGACCTCTACGAGACGCTGGAGCGCCTCAACTCCGAGGGCTGCACGCGGTATGTGGTGACGGACATCGCGAAGGACGGCACGCTGCAGGGCCCGAACCTGGAGCTGCTGCGCAATGTATGCGCCGCGACGGACCGCCCGGTGGTGGCCTCCGGCGGTGTGTCCTCCCTGGACGACCTGCGTGCCATCGCCGAGCTGGTGCCCCTCGGCGTCGAGGGCTCCATCGTCGGAAAGGCCCTGTACGCGAAGGCGTTCACGCTGGAAGAGGCCCTGGAGGCGGTAGCCAAGTGAGCGATGTACGACGCGTCTCGACCGGCGCGCCCTGGGAGGATGCCTTCGGCTATTCCCGCGCGGTGGAGCTGCCCAACGGCCTGGTGCTGGTGGCCGGCTGCACCTCCGTGATCGACGGAGCGATCGTCGGCGGCGACCCGTACGAGCAGGCGGTGAACTCCTTCAACGTCGCGTTCGCGGCCCTGAAGGAACTCGGCCTCGGCCGCGACGACGTGGTCCGTACGCGCATGTACATCACCCACGCCCGGGATGTGGAGGACGTCGGCCGCGCCCACAAGGAGCTGTTCGACACCGTCCGCCCCGCCGCGTCCATGATCATCGTCTCCGGCTTCGTGGACCCGCGTCTGGTCGTCGAGGTCGAGGTGGAGGCGTACCGAGAGGCACCGCAGTCATGACCCTCGCCGTCCGAGTCATCCCCTGCCTGGACGTGGACAACGGCCGGGTCGTCAAGGGCGTCAACTTCCAGAACCTGCGCGACGCGGGCGACCCCGTCGAGATGGCCAAGGTGTACGACGCCGAGGGCGCCGACGAGTTGACGTTCCTGGACATCACCGCGTCCTCCGGCAACCGCGAGACCACGTACGACGTGGTGCGGCGCACCGCCGAGCAGGTCTTCATCCCGCTGACCGTGGGCGGCGGCGTACGCACCGCCGAGGACGTCGACAAGCTGCTGCGGGCCGGCGCCGACAAGGTCGGTGTCAACACGGCGGCCATCGCCCGTCCCGAGCTGATCCGCGAGATCGCCGAGCGGTTCGGGCGGCAGGTGCTGGTGCTGTCGGTGGACGCGCGCCGGACCGAGAGCGGGTCCTTCGAGGTCACCACCCACGGCGGGCGCAAGGGCACCGGCATCGACGCCGTCGAGTGGGCCCATCGGGCCGCCGAGCTGGGCGCGGGCGAGATCCTGCTCAACTCCATGGACGCGGACGGCACGAAGGACGGCTACGACATCGAGATGATCGAGGCCGTACGCAAGCACGTGACCGTGCCGCTGATCGCCAGCGGCGGCGCGGGGCGGCTCGCCGACTTCCCGCCCGCCGTCGCCGCGGGCGCGGACGCCGTGCTCGCCGCGTCCGTCTTCCACTTCGGGGATCTGCGGATCGGCCAGGTGAAGGAGACGCTGCGGGGCGCGGGGCATCCCGTGCGCTGACGCCATACGGCTGTGAGCCCCGGTCACCTGGTGGCCGGGGCCCGGCTTTGACGAGATGGGAAAGAAAAGTTGCGCAACTTATATTGCGCAACTTTCCTTTCGTATCTAGCCTGGGGTGCATGACGGCCAAGGGGAACCACCCCATCACGGACATCGGGACGCTCAAGGCGCTCGCCCACCCGCTGCGGATGAAGCTGTACCGAGCGCTGTGCGTGGCGCGCGTGGCCACCGCCTCGCAGCTCGCCGACCAGGTCGACGAGGCCGTTTCCCTGGTCAGCTACCACCTGCGCAAGCTCGCCGAGCACGGGCTGATCGAGGAGGCGCAGCCGCAGAGCGGCGACGGCCGGGAGCGCTGGTGGCAGCCGTCATCGGAGGGCGTCAGCATCAAGGACAAGGACTTCCGGGACGCGCCCGAGAGGGCAGCGGCACACCTGGCGGCCACCCGCCTCTTCCACGAGCAGCGCAGCGACATGTACCGGCGCTACCTCGACGAACGTCTCCTCTGGGGCCCGGAGTGGAACTCCGCCGCCCCCGACAACGAGTCCCTGCTGCGCCTGACCCCCGCCGAACTGACCGAGCTCGGCAAGGAGTTGCTCGCCCTTGCCAAGAAGTACGACGAGATGGGCCGCGCCGCCGAGGCCACCGGCGACACCGAAGGGCGCGAGAACGTCGCGCTGCACGTGTACGGCTTCCCCTTCCGCCCCTGAGAGGACGCGTCCCGTGACCGCGACCGTCATACCCCCGGCCCCGCAGCCCGTGGCGGACACACCCGCCCACCGAGACGGCAACGTCCTGCGCTGGCTCGGCGCCTACACCTCGTCGATGATCGGCGACAACGTCTACTACATCGCGTTGTCCTGGGCCGCAGTGCAGGCCGGAACACCCTCGCAGGCCGGAATGGTCATGGCCGTGAGCGCCGTGCCGCGGGCCCTGCTGATGCTGGGCGGGGGCGTGGTCGCCGACCGCTTCGGGCCGCGCAAGGTCGTCATCGGCAGCGACGCCGTGCGCTGCGCGGCCGTCCTCGCGGCGGCCGCGCTGCTGTTCGCGGCCAGTCCGGGGCTGTGGCTGCTGGCCTTGCTCGCCGTCGTCTTCGGCATCGTCGACGCCGTCTTCATGCCCGCCGTGGGCGCCCTCCCGGCCCGCGTCACCGGCCGTAGCCAGCTCGCCCGCGTCCAGGGCATGCGGGGCCTCGCGATCCGCTTCGCCAACGTGGTGGGCGCCCCGCTCGGCGGCCTCGGCGTGGCGCTCGGCGGCGCGGCGGCGGCCTTCGGCCTCGCGGGGATGCTGATCGCCGTGTCGGTGCCGTTGCTGATCTCCGTACGGATGAAGGAACTGCCCGCCGCCGCCGCCGACGACGACGCCGTCGGCGACTCCCGCGGCGAGGTCGCTGAGCGCACTCCTTGGCGGGACCTCCGGGACGGGCTGCGCTACATCCGCCGTCACCCCGTCCTCGCCCCGCTCATCGCCGCCATCGCCCTCGGCGACCTCGGGTTCGTCGGGCCGCTCAACGTGGGCCTGACGCTGCTGGCCGACCGGCGCGGCTGGGGCGCCTCCGGCATGGGCTGGGTGCTCGCCGGGTTCGGGATCGGGGCGGGGACCGCCGCGCTGCTGCTGACCGTGCGCGGCCGGCTGCCGCACGCCGGACGCGTGGCCGCCGTCGCGATCCTGACGGGCTCGGTCGCGATCGGCGCCCTCGCCTACGTACCGAGTGTCGCCGCGGCCGTCGGTGTCGCCCTCCTCGTCGGGCTGCTCGCCGGGCTCAGCGGAGCCCTGTGCGGCGCCCTGCTGCAGACCCAGGCGGACCCCGCCTACCTGGGCCGGGTCAGCGCCGTCGCCGGCCTTGTCAGCCTCGGCCTCGCCCCGCTGAGCATGCCGCTGACCGCCGCCGCCATCGGCTGGTGGGGCACCGGCCCGGTCTTCGTCACCAGCGCCGCGGTCTGCGGCCTCGGCGGGGTCCTCGTGCTGTGCTTCCGCGACCTGCGCCGCGCCGAACTGCCCCGTTGAGAAGGCCGCTCAGAGCCCGAGCTGCTTCGTCTCGTGCAGCTTCGCGATCGCGTCCTTGTCGCCCGCCAGCTCGACATCGGCCACCTGCTGCCGGCCATAGGCGAACATCAGCAGCTCCGAGGGCTCGCCGGTCGCCGTCACGACCGGTGTGCCCTTGTGCGCGACCACCGTCTGGCCGTCCGGGCGGCGCAGCACCAGGCCGGTCGGGGCGCCACGACCGGTCAGACGGGCCGAGCGCTCCAACAGGGACCACAGGGCGTTCTGGAAGACCGGATCCAGCTCGCGCGGCGTCCAGTCCGGCTGCGCGCGCCGTACGTCCTCGGTGTGGACGTAGAACTCGATCGTGTTCGACGCCTCGTCGATCTGCTTCAGCGAGAACGGCGAGAAGCGCGGCGGCCCCGTACGGATCAGCAGGATCAGCTCCTCGTACGGCTTCTCGGCGAACTCCGTCTGCACCCGCTCCAGACGCGGCGCGAGCTGCTTGATCAGAATCCCGCCCGCGGCGTCCGCGCGGCGCTCGCGCACCACCACGTGCGCGGCGAGGTCACGGGTGTTCCAGCCCTCGCAGAGGGTGGGGGCCTCAGGCCCCAGCGCCTCCAACAGGTCGGCGAGGAGAAGTCGTTCACGCTTCGCATGGGTCGACATGTCAGCAAGCCTACGACCGCTCCCGGACTCAGCCCACCCGTCTCCCGGCCACCGCCCCTCACCGAGGCGCTTCGCGCCGCCCCTCATATCTCAGAGGACATCGGCGGGCAGGGGGCGCGGTCCGGCCTGTGGACAACCGCCGGGCGCGTCCTTGCGGCGCGGCACAATGGTCCGCATGACCAGCACGCCCCCGCCCAGCAGGCCCACCGGCCTTGACCCCGAGATCGCCGCACGCCTCAAGCGCAGCGCCGACGGGCTCGTCCCCGCCATCGCCCAGCAGTACGACACCGGTGAGGTGCTGATGCTCGGCTGGATGGATGACGAGGCGCTGCATCGCACCCTCACCACGGGCCGCTGCACCTACTGGTCCCGCAGCCGCCAGGAGTACTGGGTGAAGGGCGACACCTCCGGCCACTTCCAGCACGTGAAGTCCGTCGCCCTCGACTGCGACGCCGACACCGTCCTCGTCAAGGTCGACCAGGTCGGCGCCGCCTGCCACACCGGTGCCCGCACCTGTTTCGACGCCGACGTCCTGCTCAAGGACGCCGATTCGGGCGTACCGCCGCTGGGTCAGTAAGGTCAGCCGCCATGGACCTCGAGACGTTCCGCAAGCTGGCCACCGACCGCCGCGTGATCCCCGTCAGCCGCAAGCTCCTCGCGGACGGCGACACGCCGGTCGCGCTGTACCGCAAGCTGGCCGGCGAGCGCCCCGGCACCTTCCTCCTGGAATCCGCCGAGAACGGCCGCGCGTCCTTTTCGTGGTCTCGCTACTCCTTCGTGGGTGTCCGCTCGTCCGCGACGCTCACCGAACGCGACGGACAGGCCCACTGGCTCGGCACACCGCCCGTCGGCGTCCCCGTCGACGGCGACCCGCTCGCCGCCCTGCGCGCCACCATCGAGGCGCTGCACACGCCCCACGGAGAGGGCCTGCCGCCGTTCACCGGCGGCATGGTCGGCTATCTCGGCTACGACATCGTGCGCCGCCTGGAGAAGATCGGCCCCGGCGAGCGGGACGACCTGAAGCTGCCCGAGCTGACCATGCTGCTCACCAGCGACCTGGCCGTCATGGACCACTGGGACGGCTCCGTCCAGTTGATCGCCAACGCGATCAACCACAACGACCTCGACACGGGCGTCGACGAGGCCTACGCCGACGCCGTCGCCCGCCTCGACGCCATGGAGGCCGACCTCTCGCGCGCCGTCTCGCAGCCGCCCGCCGCGCTCCCCCCGTCCGAGCTCCCCGAGTACACGGCCCTGTGGGGCGGACCGGACTTCCGGGAGGCCGTCGAGGACGTCAAGGAGCGCATCCGGGCAGGCGAGGCCTTCCAGGTCGTCCCCTCCCAGCGCTTCGAGACGCCGTGCACGGCAAGCGCGCTGGACGTCTACCGGGTCCTCAGGGCGACCAACCCCTCCCCGTACATGTACCTCTTCCGCTTCGAGGGCTTCGACGTCGTCGGCTCCTCCCCGGAGGCCCTGGTCAAGGTCGAGGACGGGCAGGCGATGGTGCACCCCATCGCGGGCACCCGGCCGCGCGGCGCCACCGTCCAGGAGGACCAGGCCCTCGCCGACGAACTCATCGCCGACCCCAAGGAGCGCGCCGAGCACCTGATGCTCGTCGACCTGGGACGCAACGACCTCGGACGGGTCTGCGAGCCGGGCTCCGTCGAGGTCGTCGACTTCATGTCCATCGAGCGGTACTCGCACGTGATGCACATCGTGTCGACCGTGACCGGACGGGTCGCGGCGGGCCGTACGGCCTTCGACGTGCTGACGGCCTGCTTCCCGGCCGGCACCCTCTCCGGGGCCCCCAAGCCGCGCGCGATGCAGATCATCGACGAACTCGAGCCGTCCAGGCGCGGACTGTACGGCGGCTGCGTGGGCTATCTGGACTTCGCGGGCGACTCCGACACCGCCATCGCCATCCGTACGGCCCTGCTGCGCGACGGCACCGCGTACGTCCAGGCCGGCGCCGGAATCGTCGCCGACTCCGACCCCGTCGCCGAGGACCACGAGTGCCGCAACAAGGCGGCGGCGGTGCTGCGCGCGGTGCACACGGCGAACCGGCTCGGGCAATAGGACGAGGCTCACGTGAACCCCGGGTGACGGTTCCCCCGGGGTTCAGGCGATAGTGGAGTACGTGACTGCTGTACCGCACTCCCGATCCCAAGCCGCCGGACCCGAGCGGTCCGTCCGCCGTAGCCTCGCCGTCGCCCTGCTCAGCGGCGCCCTCGGCGCGACCGTGGCGCTGCTCTCCACCCGGCAGAGCTGGGCGGAGGGCACCGCGGCGGTGGCCGGCGGCGACTTCCAGCTGACCGCCAGCGGCAGCGACGTCACGGGCGTACCCGCGGCGCTCGCCATAGTGGGCCTCGCCGCGCTCGTCGCCGTGTTCGCCGTCCGCCGCTCCGGGCGCTTCCTGGTCTCCGCGCTGCTCGCGCTCTCCGGCGCCGGCACGGTCGTCGCGGCGGTGCTCGGCGCCGGTGACAGCTCCGCCCTCGACGAGAAGGCCGCGGCGGCCTCCGGCGACACCGCCTCCACCGCGGACGCCCTCAGCCACACCGCCTGGCCGTATGTCGCCGCGGTGGGCGGGGCGCTCATCCTCCTCGCCGGGCTCCTCGCGCTGTGCTACGGACGGCTGTGGCCCGCCATGTCCGGCCGCTACGAGCGCGACGGGACGCCCCGGCCGCGCAAGGCCAAGCCCGTCGACCCCGACCGGCCCGAGGACATCTGGAAGGCGCTCGACCGCGGCGAGGACCCGACGGGCCCCGACCCCGCCGGTACTTAGGTCCCGGCGGCCGCGGGGACTTGAGCCCCGGGCCTTTCGTCGTGACTTGGTCGAATCGACGCGCGAGGGCAGACCCCGCGCTCACGGCAGGGGCGCGGGTACGGGACAATGGACGGTGAGCGTCCGACTCACACACGCAAACAGCAACGAGGAGCAAGTCATGGCGGGCAGCAGCCACGGTCACACCCCGGCCGCCTGGACCGGTGTCATCATCGCCTTCATCGGTTTCTGCGTATCGGGTGCCTTCATGGTGATGGCCGACCCGCTGGGCTTCTGGGCCGGCATGGTCATCGTCGGCCTCGGCGGTGTCGTCGGCATGGCCATGAGGGCGGCGGGCCTGGGCCAGCCGAAGGCCGCGTCCGCGCCGGCGACCGCGCACCCGGTCCGCGAGGCCGTGGGCGCCGAGAGCTGACCCGCACGACCCGCAAGGCTTCCTGAGAGGCGGCCCCGGCTTCTGTCCGGGGCCGCCTCTCGCGCGTTCGCGGCGAAGCGCCGTACAGGGCGAGCGCCACGCGCGCGTGCGAGGCAGAATGCGTCAGGTGAACGCCGAAACCCGGAGGGTGACGCACCGCGGCCCGGAGACGGGGCCTGCCGTCGGGCTTCCCGAGAGGACCGTCGGGCGCGGTGGTGTGCTGCGGCGGCTCGTCGTCCCCGGCGGGGTCCTCGCGGCCGTCGTCGGCGCCTTCGCCTATGTCGGGGCCGTGGACCCCAACGAGCCCGGGCACTACCCCGTCTGCCCCCTGCTGCGCTACACGGGCCTGTACTGCCCCGGCTGCGGCGGCCTGCGCGGGGCGCACGCCCTCATGCACGGAGACCTCGCGACAGCGCTCACGAACAACGCGCTCGCCGTCGTGGGATATCTGGTCTTCGCGGTGGTGTGGAGCGTCTGGGCGGTCCGGTCGGTGCGCGGGCGCCCGGTACGGATCGAGCCGGGGCCCGTGCACCTGTGGACCGTCGGCGTGTTGCTGCTGGCCTTCACGGTTGTCCGGAACCTGCCGTTCGGTGGCTGGCTGCGCCCTTGATCAAATGGCAAACGTCCAGGTAGTGGGACCGCCGTCCACCGGATGCGCGGGCGACGCCGTCCTGCGGATACCATCAGAGTGACCCATCAGAATCGCCGGGACGGCGCTTCGGGTCGAACAGCTCAACCGCTTCAACAGTTCACCGTCAGGGAAGGGGGCCGCTCGCGTGAGTGTGCTCGACGAGATCATCGACGGAGTCCGTGCCGACCTCGCGGAACGGCAGGCGCGCGTCAGCCTCGACGAGCTCAAGGAGCGCGCGGCGAAGGCTCCTGCTGCCAAGGACGGACTGGCCGCCCTGCGCGGAGACGGCGTCAAGGTCATCTGCGAGGTCAAGCGCTCCAGCCCGTCCAAGGGCGCGCTCGCCGCGATCGCCGACCCGGCCGCGCTCGCCGCGGACTACGAGGCAGGTGGCGCGGCCGTCATCTCGGTCCTCACCGAGGAGCGGCGCTTCGGTGGCTCGCTGGCCGACCTGGAGGCCGTTCGCGCCCGCGTGGACATCCCGGTGCTGCGCAAGGACTTCATCGTCACGTCGTACCAGCTGTGGGAGGCCCGTGTGTACGGTGCCGACCTCGCGCTGCTGATCGTGGCCGCCCTCGAGCAGCCCGCCCTGGAGTCCCTCATCGAGCGCGCCGAGTCCATCGGGCTCACGCCGCTCGTCGAGGTGCACGACGAGGACGAGGCCGAGCGGGCGGTGGACGCCGGCGCCAAGGTGATCGGTATCAACGCGCGCAACCTGAAGGACCTCAAGGTGGACCGCTCCACCTTCGAGCGGGTCGCCCCCGAGATCCCGGCGGGCCTGATCAAGGTCGCCGAGTCGGGTGTCCGCGGGCCGCACGACCTCATCGCGTACGCCAACGCCGGCGCCGACGCGGTCCTGGTGGGCGAGTCCCTCGTCACCGGCCGCGACCCGAAGACGGCGGTCGCCGACCTCGTCGCGGCCGGGGCCCACCCCGCGCTGCGGCACGGACGGGGCTGACACCCCGGTGACCGCGTCGACCCACGTTCCCGCCGTCTCCCGTCCGGGCCCGCGCCCGGACGGCGACGCGGCGTGCGTGCGGTCGGCAGCGCCTGGCTCGGACGGTGCGGACTCGTACGCGGGCGAGGAGGGCTCGTGCGCAGGGCGCCCCTGCGTGCGATTCGCCGCTCCGCTTGCGGTCGCTTCGGCGGCCCGGAATCCCTACGCCCGCCTCGCCCGCGGCTGTCGTCCGCGCGGCTGCCGGGCGCCCGCACGACGGGTGCACGGGCGCCGGGTCCGCTACGTCATCGGCGATGAGCCGGGTCAGGTCAACGGCATGCGATGGCCCGGTGGCGTACGCGCGCTCGCGCCGTCCCCGGGCGACGCCACCCTGCGGGTGGGCTGACCGGGGTCCGGCACCGCCGGGCCTCGGCGGGACCGTCGCCGGTCGTCATGACCGGATGACCCCGGCTCCCGGCTCCATGCTCCCGGCCGTTGCGCTCGGGCTTCGTCCGGTTCCCGATGATGGGTGGGTCCGGGGCAGGTCCGGCGCGGTCGTGGGGGCTGGTTGCTCGCCGCCTCCTGCTGAACCCTCCGCCGCTCATGGCCGAGGGCGATCGGCCGGCCGCCGGGGGCGCGACGCGTGTGTACCTACCTGCTCATGTGACCCCATGTCCGATCTGTAACCGGGGCTGTCGCCCCTGCGAGGTAACCGCATGCCCAGCGAGTTCTTCATTCCCGACCCGGAGGGTCAAGTTCCCAGCGCCGAGGGGTACTTCGGCGCGTTCGGCGGCAAGTTCATCCCGGAGGCACTGGTCGCCGCCGTGGACGAGGTCGCCGTCGAGTACGACAAGGCGAAGGCGGATCCCGAGTTCGCGCGTGAACTCGACGACCTGCTCGTCCACTACACAGGGCGCCCGAGCGCACTGACCGAGGTGCCGCGGTTCGCCGAACACGCCGGTGGCGCCCGCGTGTTCCTCAAGCGCGAGGACCTCAACCACACCGGGTCCCACAAGATCAACAACGTGCTCGGCCAGGCCCTCCTCACCAAGCGGATGGGCAAGACGCGTGTCATCGCCGAGACCGGCGCCGGGCAGCACGGCGTCGCGACCGCCACCGCCTGCGCGCTGTTCGGCCTCGAATGCACCATCTACATGGGCGAGATCGACACTCAGCGGCAGGCCCTCAACGTCGCCCGCATGCGCATGCTCGGCGCCGAGGTCATCGCCGTGAAGTCCGGTTCCCGGACGCTGAAGGACGCCATCAACGAGGCTTTCCGCGACTGGGTCGCCAACGTCGATCACACCCACTACCTCTTCGGTACCGTCGCCGGGCCCCACCCCTTCCCCGCCATGGTGCGCGACTTCCACCGCGTCATCGGCGTCGAGGCGCGGCGGCAGATCCTCGAGCGCGCCGGACGGCTTCCCGACGCCGCCATCGCCTGTGTCGGCGGCGGCTCCAACGCCATCGGGCTCTTCCACGCCTTCATCCCGGACGCGGACGTGCGCCTCATCGGCTGCGAGCCGGCCGGACACGGCGTCGAGACCGGGGAGCATGCGGCCACGCTGACGGCGGGTGAGCCGGGCATTCTGCACGGGTCGCGGTCGTACGTCCTGCAGGACGAGGAGGGGCAGATCACCGAGCCCTACTCGATCTCGGCCGGACTCGACTACCCGGGCATCGGGCCCGAGCACTCCTACCTCAAGGACAGCGGTCGCGCCGAGTACCGCGCGGTCACCGACGACGCGGCCATGCAGGCCCTGCGCCTGCTCTCCCGCACCGAGGGCATCATCCCGGCGATCGAGAGCGCCCACGCGCTCGCCGGGGCCCTGGAGGTCGGTAAGGAGCTGGGCAAGGACGGGCTGATCGTCATCAACCTGTCCGGCCGCGGCGACAAGGACATGGACACGGCCGCCCGCTACTTCGGCCTGTACGACACCGGTGCCGACGCCGTCGTCGCCGCGGACGCCGCCGGCGAGAACGCAGAGATCGAGGGGGACGCGAAGTGAGTGGCAACATCCGGCTGTTGAGCGACACCCTCGCCGCGGCGAAGGCGGAAGGGCGGTCCGCTCTCATCGCGTACCTGCCGGCCGGCTTCCCGACCGTCGACGGCGGCATCGCGGCCATCAAGGCCGTCTTCGACGGCGGCGCGGACATCGTCGAGGTGGGGCTGCCGCACAGCGACCCCGTCCTCGACGGCCCCGTCATCCAGACCGCGGACGACATCGCCCTGCGGGGCGGCGTCAAGATCGCCGACGTCATGCGTACGGTCCGTGAGGCCCACCAGGCCACCGGCAAGCCCGTACTCGTGATGACGTACTGGAATCCGATCGACCGCTACGGCGTCGAGCGCTTCACCGCGGAGCTCGCGGAAGCGGGCGGGGCCGGGTGCATCCTGCCCGATCTGCCTGTGCAGGAATCGGCGCTGTGGAGGGAGCACGCCGAGAAGCACGGCCTCGCGACTGTCTTCGTCGTCGCGCCCAGCAGCAAGGACGCCCGGCTCGCCGACATCACCGCGGCGGGCTCCGGCTTCGTCTACGCGGCCTCGCTGATGGGCGTCACCGGCACGAGGGAGTCGGTCGGCACGCAGGCGCAGGACCTGGTGCGGCGCACCAAGGCCACCACCGAGCTGCCCGTCTGTGTCGGCCTCGGCGTCTCCAACGCGACGCAGGCCGCTGAGGTGGCCGGCTTCGCCGACGGCGTGATCGTCGGCTCGGCCTTCGTGAAGCGGATGCTGGACGCGCCGGACGAGGCGACGGGCCTGGAGGCCGTACGGGCGCTCGCGGGTGACCTCGCGAAGGGCGTGCGCGCAACGGCGTAACGATGTAACACAGAGGCTGCGCAGCCACAGGACGGAGTGGGTGCGTAACGGACAATCCGCTCACTCGTACGGGTGGACCTGGGACCGGGGAGGCGCGCTGCGCCTCCCCGGTTCGTTCTGCCGGGTGTGAGCGAGAAGAACCGTGAGGGAAAGCGCACCGCCCGCGAGCGGCTGGCGGTCGAGCGAGAGAAGCACAAGGCCTCGGAGAAGCGTCGCCGGGCGTTGATCGTGGGCGCGTCGGTGGTCTGCGTCCTGGGTCTCGCCGCGGTGGTGGGGGTGATGGCCGCCAACGCAGGCAAGGACAAGAGCGACGCCTCGGGCCCGGTCGCGGCGCCCTCGGGGGCGACCGGGAAGGACGGTCTCGCGATCCCCGTGGGCAAGGACAGCGCCAAGTCGACCCTCACGGTCTGGGAGGACTTCCGCTGCCCGGCGTGCCAGATCTTCGAGACCAATTACCGCTCGACGATCCAGGAGCTGGTCGACGCCGGTCAGCTGAAGGTCGAGTACCACCTCGTCACGCTGATCGACGGGAAAATGAGCGGCAGCGGCTCCCGCAACGCCGCCAACGCGGCGGCCTGCGCCCAGGACGCCGGAAAGTTCACCGCGTACCACGACGTCCTGTTCGAGAACCAGCCCGAGGAAACCGACGACGCCTTCGCGGACAACGGCAAGCTCATCGAGCTGGCGGGCAAGGTCGACGGCCTGGACACCCCGGCCTTCCGGAAATGCGTCAACGACGGTACGCACAACAGCTGGGTCGTGAAGTCGAACGAGGCTTTCCAGACCGGCGGCTTCTCGGGCACACCGACCGTGCTGCTGGGCGGCAAGAACATCAACGCGGACCAGACGATGACCCCGGCCAAGCTGAAGCAGATGGTGGAGGCGGAGAACAAGGGCTGAGCCCTTCGTCGGCCCCTGTGCCCCCGGCCCGGCGCGGGCCGGGGGCACACGTCCGTCATGGGCCTGAGGGACGCCCTGTCAGGGACCCGGGGCGACCGCCCGGCACGGCCTCTGGGTGACCGCCTGTTATGGACCCGTTGCCGGGCTGCTTGCCGTGGGTCCCGTCCGGCACGGTAGCGTCGACCTTGCCATGGAACTTGCCTACATTCCCAGCCCGTCGCGCGGTGTGCTGAACCTCGGCCCCATTCCGCTCCGCGGCTACGCGTTCTGCATCATCATCGGCGTCTTCGTAGCCGTCTGGCTCGGAAACAGGCGCTGGATCGCCCGCGGAGGGCGGGCCGGCACCGTGGCCGACATCTCGGTGTGGGCCGTGCCGTTCGGCCTCGTCGGCGGGCGGCTCTACCACGTGATCACGGACTACGAGCTGTACTTCAGCGAGGGCCGTGACTGGGTGGACGCCTTCAAGGTGTGGGAGGGCGGCCTCGGCATCTGGGGTGCGATCGCGCTCGGTGCGGTGGGCGCGTGGATCGGCTGCCGCCGGCGCGGCATCCCACTCCCGGCCTGGGCCGACGCCCTCGCGCCCGGCATCGTCTTCGCGCAGGCCATCGGGCGCTGGGGCAACTGGTTCAACCAGGAGCTGTACGGCAAGGCGACGGACCTGCCCTGGGCGTTGCACATCACGTCCGCGACGGACGGGCGGGTGGAGGGTTACTACCACCCCACGTTCCTGTACGAGTCCCTGTGGTGCATCGGTGTCGGTTTCCTCGTCATCTGGGCGGACCGCCGCTTCACGCTGGGTCACGGTCGGGCGTTCGCGCTGTACGTCGCGGCGTACTGCGTGGGGCGCTTCTGGATCGAGTACCTGCGCGTCGACGACGCCCACCACGTCCTGGGCCTGCGTCTCAACAACTGGACCGCGATGGTGGTGTTCCTCCTCGCGGTGATCTACATCGTGATGTCGGCGCGGCTGCGGCCCGGGCGCGAGGAGGTCGTCGAGCCCGGGGCGGACGCCTCCGGCGAGGGTGACGCCGAGTCCGAAGGTGAGGCCGTCGAGCTGGACAAGAAGCTCGACGAGAAGACGGACGAGAAGGACGAGACGCACGACAAGGGCGAGAAGGACGAGAAGGCGGACGAGAAGACGGACGCCGTGCTCGACGAGGCCACGAAGGACGAGGCCGAGTCGGCGAAGAAGGGCTGAGTTCTTCCGGTACGTCGAAGGGGGCGCCGCGTTTGAGGATGCGGCGCCCCCTTCGACGTACCCGTGCCTACCGCGTCAGGACGTTGCGGCGGGCCAGCGTCAGTGTGCGGTGGGCGCCGGCCACGATCGCCGCGTCCACGAAGCGGCCGTCGGGGAGGGCTTGGGCGCCCGGTTCGGCGGTGGCCGCGTTGACGACCGCTTGGGCGGCCTCGACTTCGGCCGGGGTCGGGAGATAGGCACGTTCGATCACCGGAAGCTGACGGGGGTGGATGGCCGCGCGGCCGAGGAAGCCCAGGGCGCGGCCATGGGCGCAGGAGGCGGTCAGTCCTTCGAGGTCGCGGATGTCCGGGTAGACCGACTGAGCGGGCGGCGCCAGATGGGCTGCCCGGGCGGCGACCACGACGCGGGCGCGCGCCCAGTCCAGGCCCGCGTCCTCCCGCACGCCCAGGTCGGCGCGGAGATCCGATTCCCCCAGCGCGATGCCGCGCACCGCCGGATGGGCGGAGGCGATGGCGAAGGCCCGCTCCACGCCCAGGGCCGTTTCCAGGAGGGCGTACAGGGGGATCGCGCCGCCCTCGGCGGGGGCGACGCGTTCCGCGACGCGCACGACGTCGGCGGGCGAGGTCACTTTGGGCAGCCGGAGGCCGGTAAGGCCGGGGCGCGAGGAGAGCGACTTGAGGTCGGCCGCGGCCAGGGGGCTGTCCAGGGCGTTCACGCGGACGTGGACCGGGATCGGGAGCGGGTCCGAGAGCAGCTCCGCGGTGGCGTCGCGGGCGTACTCCTTGCGGTGCGGGGCGACGGCGTCCTCGAGGTCGATCAGGATCACGTCGGCCCCGGAGACGAGGGCCTTGGCCACGACCGCGGGCCGGTCTCCGGGGACGTACAGCCAGGTGAGCGGGAAGCCCGGGAGTGTCACAGGGCGCCCTCCGATCTGAGGGTCGTGATCTCGGCGCCGGACAGGCCGAGTTCGGCGAGGACCGCGTCCGTGTCGGCGCCGTGCGGGCGGCCCGCCCAACGGATCGCGCCGGGGGTGGCGGAGAGCCGGAAGAGGACGTTCTGCATGCGCAGGGGGCCCAGTTCGGGGTCGTCGACGGTGGTGATCGTGTCCAGGGCCGCGTACTGCGGGTCCGCCATCACGTCCCGTACGTCCTGGATGGGGGCCACCGCCGCCTCCGCCTTCTCGAAGGCGTCCACGACCTCGGTGCGGGAGCGGCGGGCGATCCACGCCCCCACCGCCTCGTCCAGGACGTCCGTGTGCCGGGCCCGGCCCGCGCCCGTCGCGAACCACGGCTCTTCGATCAGGTCCGGACGTCCGACCAGCCGCATCACCCGCTCGGCGATCGACTGCGCCGAGGTCGAGACGGCGACCCACGAACCGTCCGCCGTGCGGTAGGTGTTGCGCGGCGCGTTGTTCGCGGAGCGGTTGCCGGTGCGGGGCTGGACGTGGCCCAGCTGGTCGTACCAGAGCGGCTGGGGGCCGATGACGGTGAGGATCGGCTCGATGATCGCCATGTCGATCACCTGGCCGTGGCCCGACAGGTCACGGGCCCGGAGCGCGGTCATCACGGCGTACGCCGTCGCCAGGCCCGCGATCGAGTCGGCCAGGCCGAAGGGCGGCAGGGTCGGTGGCGCGTCCGGTTCGCCGGTGATCGCCGCGAAGCCGCTCATCGCCTCCGCGAGCGTGCCGAACCCGGGCCGGTGCGCGTACGGGCCGAACTGGCCGAAGCCGGTGACGCGGGCGAGCACGAGGCGGGGGTTGGCGGCCGACAGTTCCTCCCAGCCCAGGTGCCACTTCTCCAGGGTGCCGGGGCGGAAGTTCTCGATGATCACGTCGGCGGTGGCGGCGAGGCGCAGCAGGGTCGCGCGGCCTCCGGGCTTCGACAGGTCGAGGGTGATCGTGCGTTTGTTGCGGCCGAGAAGTTTCCACCACAGACCGATGCCGTCCTTCGACGGGCCGTGGCCCCGGGACGGGTCGGGTTTGGCCGGGTGCTCTACCTTGACGACCTCCGCGCCGAAGTCGCCGAGCATGGTGGCGGCGAGCGGCCCGGCGAAGAGGGTGGCGAGGTCGAGGACGCGCAGGCCGGTGAGGGGACCTTGTGGCGTACCGGTGCGGCCGGCTTCCGTGTGGGCGCTCATGACGTGTGCTGCGGGTGCCGTGACGCCTGGGCGTCGATCTCGGAGCGGTACGGCATCGAGGACGACGCCCCGGCTCGCTGCACCGCCAGCGAGGCGGCGGCCGACGCCCACGCCAGGGCCGCCGGCATGGACCGGCCCTCGGCGAGCGCGACCGCGAGCGTGCCGACGAAGGTGTCGCCCGCGCCCGTCGAGTCCACGGCGGTGACGTGCGGCGCGGGCACGGTGAGGGGTTCGGCGCCCCTGGCCGCGTACAGGCTGCCGGCCGCGCCCAACGTGATGACGACCTGCGGTACCTGGTCGAGCAGTGCGGTGGCGGCTTCGCGGGGATCGGTGAGGCCGGTGAGGGCGGCTGCCTCGTGTTCGTTCGGTACCAACAGGTCGATGGCGGCGAGGAGTTGAGGCGGCAGGGGCTGCGCGGGGGACGGGGTCAGGATCGTCCGGACACCGTGGCGGCGGGCGGCCTTGGCGCCCGCGAGGACGGCGGCCTGCGGGATCTCGAGCTGGAGCAGGAGCGTGTCCGCGGTGGTGATGAGGGCCTCGTCGCCGGGGGCGAGGTGGGTGACGGTGCCGTTGGCGCCCGGGACGACGACGATCGCGTTGGCGCCCTCGTCGTCGACGACGATGTGCGCGGTGCCGGACGGGCCCTCGGTGGTGCGCAGATGGTCGGTGTCCACGCCCGAGTGCTCCAGGGCCGTACGGAGGTGGGAGCCGAAGGCGTCGGCGCCCACCGCGCCGATCATCGAGACGTCGGCGCCCGCGTGTGCCGCGGCCACCGCCTGGTTGGCGCCCTTGCCGCCGGGGGTCGTACGGAACTCCCGTCCCGTGACCGTCTCGCCGCGCTGCGGGGCCTTGGCGACGTACGCGACGAGGTCCATGTTCGTGCTGCCGAGTACGGCGATGTGGGTCATGGGTGGCGGGTCTCCCGGAGTGTGAGCTGGGCGAGGGTGTCGAAGCCGATGCCGTTGAAGTCGGCGACGGAGGTGGACAGTCGGTTCTTGAGGGGGGTGGTCCAGTGGTCGGGAAGGGCGGCGGGGGAGCCCGCGAGGAGGCCGGCGACGCTGCCTGCCGTGGCACCGTTGGAGTCGGTGTCCCAGCCGCCGGACACCGCGCGGCAGATCGAGCCGCCGAAGTCGCCGTCCGCATGGGTGAGGGCGGCGGCGATCAGAGCGGTGTTGGGGATGGCGTGGACCCAGTGGTAGCCGCGGTGGGTCGTGTGCAGTTCGTCGACGACGGTGTCGAAGTCCCCGTTCGTACGGGCGAGTCGGACCGCTTGCCGGACCGCCTTCGCCAGGCGGGAGGCGGGGGGTACGACGGACAGTCCCGTGCGCAGGCAGGCGTGGACGTCGCTGCGGCCGCCGGCCGCCTCGGCGATCGTCGCGGCGGCGAACATGGCGGCGTACACGCCGTTCGCCGTGTGGGTGAGGACGGCGTCGCGGTGAGCTTGTGCCGCGGCAAAGGCGGGGTCGCCCGGGTTCGTCCAGCCGTGCACGTCCGCGCGGATCAGGGCGCCGATCCATTCGCGGAACGGGTTGCGGTGGCGGGCGGTGCGTGGGGGTTCGACGCCGGCGAGGAGGTTGCGGTACGCGACGCGTTCCGCGGTGAAGGTGCGGCCCGCGGGGAGTTCGTCCAGCCAGAGGCGGGCCACGTCCGTGGTGGTGAAGTCGCTGCCGTGGCGTTGGAGCAGCAGGAGGTTCAGGAGGGGGTAGTTGAGGTCGTCGTCCTCCGGCATGCCGTCGATGTTCTCGGCGAGGGAGGTGGGGGCGGAGCGCTTGTTCCAGGGGTAGGTGCGGAGGAGATCGGCCGGGACTCCCTGTGCGGTGAACCAGGTGTGCAGGGGCCGGTTGCCGGTGGCTCGGGCGAGTTCCCTGATCCCTTTGAGGGGGAGTTTCTCCACGGGTTTGCCGAGCAGACAGCCCGCTGCTCTGCCGAGCCAGGCGGCTTCCAGGCGGGCCTGGGTGTGGGCTGGGGGCGGGGTTTCCGCAGTCTCTGGCGACGGCCAGTTCGGGCAGTGGCTCCTGATGCGGGTGAGGTCTGTCGGCTCCGTGTCCCTCAACCTGCTCGGCAGGTCCGTGAGTTCGTCCAGGAGGTCATTCGCCAGTACGCGCAGGTACGAGGACGCCGGAGTCGGGGACGCGCCCGCGCGCAGCGGGGACTCGGGGCCGCCCGCCGCTCGCCAGCGGGCGGCGATGGGCCCGGGCTCGCGGCCGTCCTGGTATGCCTGGTGGAGTTCGTGGCCGAGAAGGTCCTCCGGCTGGACCCAGGTCAGTCGGAGCACGGGGTCCCCGCCAGCTCGGCGTACGCCGACTCGTGCGCATGGCGACGTCGTACGTCCCGTTCGAAGATCTCGCGGGTCACCTCCGCGAGGTCCGCCGCCGGGGCGTGCAGGTCCAAGCGGCTGGACTCCGCGACCGTCTTGGCCCAGTCGTGCGGGACCTCGCGGCCGAGGGCGCCCGCGAGGGCGCCGGACATCGTGGCGATGGAGTCGCAGTCGCGGCCGTAGTTCACCGAACCGAGGACCGCGTGCCGGTAGTCGCCTGCGGAAACCACCAACATGCCCAGGGCGATGGGAAGTTCCTCGATGGAGTGGAGCCGGGAGGGGCGGCGGGCGCCGAGGGACGGGGCGCGGTAGTCCGGGCCGACCGTGTCGTAGGGGGCCACCGCCTCGCGCAGCGGGACCAGCGCCGACTCGAAGTCCGTGTGCCGGGCGGCCACTTCGCAGACCGCCTCGATGGCGGCGCGCGTACCGTCCTTCGCCAGGGCCAGACAGGAGTCGACCACGGAGGCCGGGGTGGCCCCGGGTGTGCAGGCCGCCGCCACCGCCGCCGCGAAGACGGCCGCCGCCTCCCGCCCGTACGACGACTGGTGCGCGCCCGCGACGTCCAGGGCCTCGGCGTACGCGCCCGCCGGGTGGGCCGCGTTGACCAGGCCGACCGGAGCCATGTACATCGCGGCTCCGCAGTTGACGATGTTGCCCGCGCCGGCCTCCCGGGGGTCCACATGGCCGTAGTGGAGCCGGGCCACCAGCCACTTCTCGGCGAGGAAGATCCGCTGGAGGGGGAGCGCCTCGGCCTGGAGTTCCGGGATCCAGCGGAGGTTCGTCATCAGGTCGGGGACCAGGTGCTCGGCGACGGCGTACGCGTCGAGATGGTCGCGGACCGTGGCGTACACGCGGATCAGCGCGTGGGTCATCAAGGTGTCGTCGGTGACGTGTCCATCGCCCTTGTGGTACGGGGCGATGGGGCGGGCGGTGCGCCAGGCGTCGCCGTTCCAGGGGCCGACGATGCCGTGGACGCGGCCGCCGTGCCGTTCGGTGATCTGTGCGGGGGAGTACCCCTCGACCGGGCCGCCGAGGGCGTCGCCGACGGCGGCTCCGACGAGGGCTCCGGTGATGCGTTCGTCGAGGGTTCCCGTTCCTTCTCCTTTGGGCGTCATGCCCGAATCATCCCTCCGGGGTGGCCAGTTCCGTGGCTTCCAGGAGGTCGGCGAGTCCGATGAGGTCGGTGCCGGTGAGACGGGGCAGGGCGCAGCCGGAGAGGGTGCGGCAGGCGTCGCGCCAGGTGGCGGGGATCGCGGCGCCGCCGCCGAGCGCGCCGGTGAGCGCGCCCGCGAGGGCCGGGGCCGAGTCGGCGACGCGGGACAGGCAGGCGGCGGCGGGCACCGCCTCCGCGATCCGGCCGCGCGCGGCGGTGGCGAGGGCCAGGGCGACCGGGACGGTTTCGGCTGCCGCGACGCCGTAGCTGTAGACGTGGTCGACGATCTGGTGTTCGAGAAGGGGGATGAGAGCGAATGTTCCTCCGCTGCGGTGACCGCTGCCGTTACCGCTGTCGCCGAGGCTCTCGCGGGCGAGTCGGAGTGCGTGCCGGGCGTTGCGGCCGATCTCGGTCGACTCGGGCAGTTCGGCGAGGGCCGCGTCCGCGCAGGCCTCGACGTCGGCCCCGGCGAGGGCGAGCGCGAGGGCGGCGGCCATGGCGCGGGCGCCGTGCACACCGTCGCCGTCCTGGGTGTAGCGGGCGTCGAACTCGGCGAGTTCCGCGGCGAGCCGGGGGTCGCCCGGGTGGGCCACGGCGAGCACACAGGCCCGTACGCAGGCCGCGTCGTCGAAGTAGTGGGGGTTGTCGTGGCCGGTGGCGGGCGGGCGCAGACCGGTGGCGAGGTTGCCCAGGCCGGCCCGTACGGAGATCCGGGCGCGCAGGGGCAGCAGCGCGGACTCGACCTCGGGGGCGCGTTCCGCCGCCGCGGCGACCTCGCTGGCGATGGCGTTCCAGGACAGGTCGATGGATGCCCTCATCCGGCGTTCTCGGCTCAGGTCGCCGAGTGCGCTGCCGTCCCCGGCCCGCAGTACGGCCTCCGCCGCGAACGCCGCCCACTCCGCGTCGTCCGAGGGGCCCAGCCGCAGCGGCTCCGGCGGCTGGTTCAGCGCGATGGGTACGGGCAGGGTCGTCGTCGCGTTCTGCTCCGCGAAGGTGTCCAGTTCCCGGGTCAGCCGCCGCGTCCACTCGGGCATGCGGGCGGCACGGTGCCGGGCGGCGGGCCAGCCCGCGGCGTCGCCCGCGGCCAGACCCAGCAGGAGGCCTTCGATACGGCGGGGACGCGGGTCGAGTGGTGCGGCGTCGGTGACGTCCGTATCGGGCTCCGCCGCGGAGTCCGATCCCTCGCCGGGTTCGTCACCCACCAGGCCGGGGCTCATGGCTGCACCTCGTCGTCTTCGGGGGCCAGGACGCAATCGGTGGTGAGGACGTACGGGCTCGGGGCCGTTCCCCGCACCGGCAGTGCCGTGCCCCGGGCGCCCCGGGCAGGCTCGGCTCCGCTTCGTACGCGTCTGCCCTTCTCTCGTGCGTACCCCTTCGTTCCCCACTTTCCGTCGTCGCCCGGCGTCAGGAGTTCCGCCACGTCCAGTACGTGGTGGCCGGCCATCGAGGGGAGGCAGCTGCCGCGGGCCGGGCCGATGACGCTCGCCCAGGCGGCCGGGATCGATGCGGCGCCCCGCGTCGCCCCGGCCAGTGCGCCCGCCACCGCCGCCGTCGTGTCGGCGTCGCGGCCCATGTTGACGGCGGTGAGGACGGATTCGGTGAAGTCGCCGTCGGCGGCGGCGTACGCGCCGAAGGCGAGGGCGACGGCTTCGGGGGCGAGGTCCGTCCAGGGGTAGCCGCCGATGACGACCGCCGAGCGCACCGCACGTTCGCCGCGGTGGGCGACGGCGACCCCGCGGCGCAGGGAGCGTGCCGTCCACGAGTCGTCCGGGATCACGGCCAGCGCGGAGGCGACCACCGCGATGGTGGGGGCGCCGCCCATCGCGGCCGCGACGCCCGCCGCGACCGCCTGGCCGCCGTAGATGCCCTCCCCGTCGTGGCTCACCGAGCCGTCGATGGCCACCAGCCGGGCCGCCTCGGCCGGGCGGCCCGCCGCGAACACCCCGAAGGGCGCCGCGCGCATCGCGAGCCCGTCGCTCCACGCATGCCGGTGCTGGGCGGAGATGGGTGCCGCGAGGCCCCGGCGCAGGTTCTCCAGCGTGCCGCGCTCACTGAACCCCGCGCCCCGGAACGGCCCTTCGTCCTGGTCCGCGATCCACTCGTGCCAGGCCGCCTCGACGTGGGTCACGGTGAGCGCCGAGCCGTGCCGGGCCAGCAACAGCCCCGAGAAGATCGCGTACTCCGTGTCGTCCGTCCCGGCCGGCTGCTCGGCGACGTACCCCGTGATCCGGCCCCACTTCGCACGGATCTCCGACGGCTTCATGTTCTCGGCGGGCGCGCCCAGCGCGTCCCCGACGGCGAGCCCGAGCAGCGCGCCGCGTGCCCGTTCACGGAGACCGGCGGCGTCCCCCGGCACCGGGACGGAGGGAATGCAGGCGATGGAAGCCATACGGTGCCTCTCCTCTCAGGGCGCAGAGCCCTTTGGGGATGTGTCCCACCGCAGGGCAGGAGGAGAGCCTCACGTACCCCCGTATTCACCCGGTCGACACCTGTGCATTACCTTCCACGGATGAGCGAGGAGAGACAAAACCGCAGGTTAGACCAGCCTTTCCTTGCTGGCGGGCCAGGAATTCCCGGCGTAGTTTCAGAGTTGTCGAAAAGTAGAAGTAGTCCAATCAGTCACTCTGGGGGAGAGGTATGTCCATCATCGAGACCGAAGCGACACTGCACGAGGCGCACCGCGACAACCACACACACCGGGATGTCAACGGCGGCTGGTTGCGCCCGGCCGTGTTCGGTGCGATGGACGGGCTCGTGTCCAACCTCGCCCTGATGACCGGTGTCGCCGGCGGATCCGTCTCCCATCGGACGATCGTCATCACCGGGCTTGCCGGCCTCGCCGCCGGTGCCTTCTCCATGGCCGCCGGCGAGTACACCTCCGTCGCCTCGCAGCGTGAACTCGTCGAGGCCGAGCTCGACGTCGAGCGCCGGGAGCTGAGAAAGCACCCGAAGGACGAGGAGCGCGAGCTCGCCGCGCTCTACGAGACACGCGGCGTCGAGCCCGAGCTGGCGCGGCAGGTTGCCCGGCAACTCTCGCGCGACCCCGAGCAGGCCCTCGAGATCCACGCGCGCGAGGAGCTGGGCATAGATCCCGGCGACCTGCCCTCCCCGACCGTCGCCGCCGTGTCGAGCTTCGGCTCCTTCGCCCTGGGTGCGCTGCTCCCCGTGCTCCCGTATCTGCTGGGTGCGACCGCCCTGTGGCCCGCGCTGCTGCTCGCGCTGATCGGGCTCTTCGCCTGTGGCGCGATCGTGGCCCGTGTGACGGCGCGAACCTGGTGGTACAGCGGAATTCGGCAGCTCGCTCTCGGGGCCGCCGCGGCGGGTGTGACGTACGTCCTGGGCAGTCTGCTGGGTACCGCCGTAGGATGATGTGACGAGCGACTATGCAAGGGACTGCATAAGTAGTCGTTACTCGACGGTTTCGATCCCTTAACCACCGGGCATGAGCCGTAAGCGCTGTGGGCAATGAGGCCCGCACCGCATCGGCGTGGCCGGCGACGTTGCCTGTCGTGCTCCGGGCCCACGGGCATTGATCTGTCCGCTTAGGTCCCCTTAACTCCACCGCTGAGCGCGGTACCCCCGCCGCGACCCCGCGGTGTCCGCATGTTGGAACGACGTTTTCAGTTTCCGAGAACCGCTCCATCATGTAACCTGCACGAAATTTTGCACCCCCAGCAGAGGGCCAACGTCGTCCCTCGGCACATTGCATATGCCACGACGACGACGGGAGAGCCGATGCGTACGCCGCGCCAGCCGTCCCAGCACTCCACGAATGGCCAGAACTGGTCCTTCATGGATGCTCGCCCTGCTGCGCAGGGTATGTACGACCCCCGCAACGAGCACGACGCCTGTGGCGTCGGCTTCGTGGCCACCCTCACCGGCGAGGCGAGCCACGCGCTGGTCGAGCAGGCGCTCACGGTTCTGCGCAACCTGGAGCACCGCGGTGCGACCGGTGCCGAGCCCGATTCGGGCGACGGTGCGGGCATCCTGTCCCAGGTCCCGGACGCATTCCTCCGTGAGGTGGCCGAATTCGAGCTGCCCGCGGCCGGCGCGTACGCGGTCGGTATCGCCTTCCTGCCCGGCGACGGCGCCGAGGACCGCGTCTCGCAGATCGAGACGATCGCCGCCGACGAGGGCCTCACCGTCCTCGGCTGGCGCGAGGTCCCGGTCGCTCCCGATCTCCTCGGAGCCACCGCCCGCTCGACGATGCCCGTCTTCCGTCAGATCTTCGTGACCGACGGCGTCAGCGAGGGCATCGACCTCGACCGCAAGGCGTTCGTGCTGCGCAAGCGCGCCGAGCGCGAGGCGGATGTGTACTTCCCGTCCCTCTCCGCCCGCACCATCGTCTACAAGGGCATGCTGACCACCGGCCAGCTCGAGCCCTTCTTCCCGGACCTGTCCGACCGCCGCTTCGCCTCCGCGATCGCGCTCGTGCACTCCCGGTTCTCCACCAACACCTTCCCGAGCTGGCCGCTCGCCCACCCGTACCGCTTCGTCGCGCACAACGGCGAGATCAACACGGTCAAGGGCAACCGCAACTGGATGGTGGCCCGCGAGTCCCAGCTCGTCTCCAACCTCTTCGGCGCCGACAAGGACCTCGACCGGATCTTCCCGGTCTGTACGCCCGACGCCTCCGACTCCGCCTCCTTCGACGAGGTCCTGGAGCTGCTCCACCTCGGCGGCCGCTCCCTCCCGCACTCCGTGCTGATGATGATCCCGGAGGCGTGGGAGAACCACGACTCCATGGACCCGGCCCGCCGCGCCTTCTACCAGTTCCACTCCACGATGATGGAGCCCTGGGACGGCCCGGCCTGTGTCACCTTCACCGACGGCACCCAGGTCGGCGCGGTCCTCGACCGCAACGGTCTGCGCCCCGGCCGCTACTGGGTCACCGACGACGGCCTCGTCGTCCTCGGCTCCGAGGTCGGCGTCCTCGACATCGACCCCGCGAAGGTCGTCCGCAAGGGCCGCCTGCAGCCCGGCAAGATGTTCCTCGTCGACACCGTCGAGCACCGCATCATCGAGGACGACGAGATCAAGGCGGGCCTCGCCGCCGAGAAGCCGTACGCCGAGTGGCTGGAAGCCGGCGAGATCGAGCTCTCCGACCTCCCCGAGCGCGAGCACATCGTGCACACCCACGCCTCGGTCACCCGCCGCCAGCAGACCTTCGGCTACACCGAGGAAGAGCTGCGCATCATCCTCGCGCCGATGGCCAAGAGCGGCGGCGAGCCCCTCGGCTCCATGGGCACGGACTCGCCGATCGCGGCCCTCTCGCAGCGTCCCCGGCTGCTGTTCGACTACTTCACCCAGCTGTTCGCGCAGGTCACCAACCCGCCGCTGGACGCCATCCGCGAGGAGCTCGTCACCTCGCTGCGCTCCTCGCTGGGCCCGCAGGGCAACCTCCTCGAGCCGACCGCCGCGTCGTGTCGTAGCGTCACGCTGCCCTTCCCGGTGATCGACAACGACGAGCTGGCCAAGCTCATCCACATCAACGCCGACGGCGACATGCCTGGCATGAAGGCCGCCACGCTGTCCGGCCTGTACCGGGTTTCCGGTGGAGGCGACTCCCTCGCCGCGCGGATCGAGGAGATCTGCACCGAGGCCGACGCCGCCATCGACAACGGCGCCCGTCTGATCGTCCTGTCGGACCGCCACTCCGACGCCGAGCACGCGCCGATCCCGTCGCTGCTGCTCACCGCGGCCGTCCACCACCACCTCATCCGCACCAAGCAGCGCACCCAGGTGGGCCTGCTGGTCGAGGCCGGCGACGTCCGCGAGGTCCACCACGTGGCCCTCCTCATCGGCTTCGGCGCCGCTGCGGTCAACCCGTACCTGGCGATGGAGTCGGTCGAGGACCTGGTCCGCGCCGGCACCTTCCTGCAGGGCATCGAGTCCGAGCAGGCCATCCGCAACCTGATCTACGCGCTCGGCAAGGGCGTCCTCAAGGTCATGTCCAAGATGGGCATCTCCACCGTCGCCTCCTACCGTGGCGCGCAGGTATTCGAGGCCGTCGGTCTCGACACGGCCTTCGTCGAGAAGTACTTCAACGGCACGGCGACGAAGATCGGCGGCGCCGACCTCGACGTCATCGCCAAGGAGGTCGCGGCCCGTCACGCCAAGGCGTACCCGGCCTCCGGCATCGCGCCCGCACACCGTGCCCTGGACATAGGCGGCGAGTACCAGTGGCGCCGTGAGGGCGAACCGCACCTGTTCGACCCGGAGACGGTCTTCCGCCTCCAGCACTCGACGCGCACCGCCCGCTACGACATCTTCAAGAAGTACACGGACCGCGTGAACGAGCAGTCCGAGCGGCTCATGACGCTCCGTGGACTCTTCGGCTTCAAGTCGGACCGTCCCTCGATCTCCATCGACGAGGTCGAGCCCGCTTCCGAGATCGTCAAGCGCTTCTCCACCGGCGCCATGTCGTACGGCTCCATCTCCAAGGAGGCGCACGAGACCCTCGCCATCGCCATGAACCAGCTGGGCGGCAAGTCCAACACCGGTGAGGGCGGCGAGGACGCCGACCGGCTCTACGACCCCGCGCGCCGTTCGTCCATCAAGCAGGTCGCCTCCGGCCGCTTCGGTGTGACGTCCGAGTACCTCGTCAACGCCGACGACATCCAGATCAAGATGGCGCAGGGCGCCAAGCCCGGCGAGGGCGGCCAGCTGCCCGGCCACAAGGTGTACCCCTGGGTCGCCAAGACCCGGCACAGCACCCCCGGCGTCGGCCTGATCTCGCCGCCGCCGCACCACGACATCTACTCCATCGAGGACCTGGCTCAGCTGATCCACGACCTCAAGAACGCCAACCCGCAGGCCCGCATCCACGTGAAGCTGGTCTCCGAGGTCGGCGTCGGCACGGTCGCCGCGGGTGTCTCCAAGGCCCACGCGGACGTCGTACTGATCTCCGGTCACGACGGTGGTACGGGTGCCTCCCCGCTCACGTCGCTGAAGCACGCGGGCGGTCCCTGGGAGCTCGGCCTCGCCGAGACCCAGCAGACCCTGCTGCTCAACGGCCTGCGTGACCGCATCGTCGTGCAGACCGACGGCCAGCTGAAGACCGGCCGTGACGTCGTCATCGCCGCGCTGCTCGGCGCCGAGGAGTTCGGTTTCGCGACCGCGCCGCTCGTCGTCTCCGGCTGCGTCATGATGCGCGTCTGCCACCTGGACACCTGCCCGGTCGGCATCGCCACCCAGAACCCGGTGCTGCGCGAGCGGTTCGCCGGCAAGGCCGAGTACGTCGTGAACTTCTTCAAGTTCATCGCCGAAGAGGTCCGCGAGATCCTCGCCGAGCTGGGCTTCCGCACCATCGAGGAGGCTGTCGGCCACGCCGAGCACCTCGACGTGGAGCGGGCCGTCGGCCACTGGAAGGCACAGGGCCTGGACCTGTCGCCGCTCTTCCACGTGCCCGAGCTGCCCGAGGGCGCCGCCCTCCACCAGGTCATCGAGCAGGACCACGGCCTGGAGAAGGCGCTCGACAACGAGCTGATCAAGCTCGCCGCCGACGCGCTGTCCGCCGACTCCTCGACCGACGCCCAGCCGGTCCGCGCCCAGGTCGCGATCCGCAACATCAACCGCACGGTCGGCACCATGCTCGGCCACGAGGTGACGAAGAAGTTCGGTGGCGCGGGCCTGCCCGACGACACCATCGACGTCACCTTCACCGGCTCCGCGGGCCAGTCCTTCGGTGCCTTCCTGCCGCGCGGTGTCACGCTGCGCCTGGAGGGCGACGCCAACGACTACGTCGGCAAGGGCCTCTCCGGCGGCCGGGTGATCGTCCGTCCCGACCGGGGCGCCGACCACCTCGCCGAGTTCTCGACGATCGCGGGCAACACCATCGCGTACGGCGCGACGGGCGGCGAGCTCTTCCTGCGCGGCCGCACCGGCGAACGCTTCTGCGTCCGCAACTCCGGCGCGACGGTCGTGTCCGAGGGCGTCGGCGACCACGGCTGCGAGTACATGACCGGCGGCCACGCGGTGGTGCTCGGCGAGACGGGCCGCAACTTCGCGGCCGGTATGTCGGGCGGTATCGCCTACGTGATCGACCTGAACCATGACAACGTCAACGTCGCGAGCGCCGGCGCCGTCGAGGAGCTCGACAGCGGCGACAAGCAGTGGCTGCACGACGTGGTGCGCCGCCACCAGGAGGAGACCGGCTCCACCGTCGCCGAGAAGCTGCTGGCCGAGTGGGACACGGCGGTGGACCGCTTCAGCAAGATCATCCCCAGCACGTACAAGGCAGTGCTCGCCGCCAAGGACGCCGCCGAGCGAGCCGGACTCACCGAGTCCGAGATCACCGAGAAGATGATGGAGGCGGCGACCAATGGCTGATCCCAAGGGCTTTTTGAACCATGGCCGCGAGGTCGCCAGGACCCGTCCGGTGGGCGAGCGCGTCAGGGACTGGAACGAGGTCTACGTTCCCGGCTCGCTGCTCCCGATCATCTCCAAGCAGGCCTCGCGCTGCATGGACTGCGGTATCCCGTTCTGTCACAACGGCTGTCCGCTGGGGAACCTGATCCCCGAGTGGAACGACTACGCCTACCGCGAGGACTGGACCGCCGCGTCCGAGCGCCTGCACGCCACGAACAACTTCCCGGAGTTCACGGGCCGGCTGTGCCCCGCCCCGTGCGAGTCGGCGTGTGTGCTCGGCATCAACCAGCCCGCCGTGACCATCAAGAACGTCGAGGTCTCGATCATCGACAAGGCGTGGGACAGCGGTGACGTCGCCGCGCAGATCCCCGAGCGCCTGAGCGGCAAGACGGTCGCGGTCATCGGCTCGGGCCCGGCGGGCCTCGCCGCCGCCCAGCAGCTGACCCGGGCGGGCCACACGGTCGCCGTGTACGAGCGCGCGGACCGCATCGGCGGCCTGCTGCGCTACGGCATCCCCGAGTTCAAGATGGAGAAGCGGCACATCAACCGGCGCATCGAGCAGATGCGCGCGGAGGGCACCCGCTTCCGCACGGGCATCGAGATCGGCCGCGACCTCAAGGCGACGGACCTGCGCAAGCGGTACGACGCCGTGGTCATCGCCGCCGGTGCGACGACCGCGCGTGACCTCCCGGCCCCCGGCCGCGAGCTCAAGGGCATCTACCAGGCCATGGAGTACCTGCCGCTGGCCAACAAGGTGCAGGAGGGCGACTTCGTGGCGCCCCCGATCACGGCCGAGGGCAAGCACGTCGTGGTGATCGGCGGCGGCGACACGGGCGCGGACTGCGTGGGCACGGCCCACCGTCAGGGCGCGGCCTCGGTCACGCAGCTGGAGATCATGCCGCAGCCCGGCGAGGAGCGGCACCCGGGCCAGCCCTGGCCGACCTTCCCGATGCTCTACAAGGTCACCTCCGCGCACGAGGAGGGCGGCGAGCGGGTCTACTCCGTCTCGACCACGCACTTCGAGGGCGACGAGGACGGCAACGTCCAGTGGCTGCACCTTGTCGAGGTCGAGTTCGTCGACGGCAAGCTGAACCAGAAGCCGGGCACGGAGCGCAAGATCCCCGCCCAGCTGGTGACGCTGGCGATGGGCTTCACGGGCACCGACGTCGAGAACGGACTGGTCTCCCAGTTCGGCCTGGAGCTCGACGCGCGCGGCAACATCGCCCGCGACGCCGACTTCGCGACCAATGTCCCCGGCGTGTACGTCGCCGGTGACGCGGGCCGCGGCCAGTCCCTCATCGTCTGGGCCATCGCGGAGGGCCGCTCGGCCGCCCGCGGGGTCGACCGCTTCCTCACCGGTGCGAGCGACCTGCCGGCCCCCATCCGTCCCACGGACCGTTCCCTGATGGTCTGACCCTCGTTAATAGACGTCCCGTACAACGGCGTACGGAAACGAACGCGGCGCCTGCCTTGTCCCCGACCGGACGGTGGTGGGCGCCGTGGTGCGTCTGCCTCCGGCGGTTGCGCGGGGGGATCGCCTGAGGGGCTCGTCCTCAAACGCCGGACGGGCTGGGGGTGGCTGGCCGGGGTGTGGGTGTGTTGCGGCTGGTGGGTTATGGGAGGTTGTATGTGTCGCCGTAGACCTTCCATTCCAGGGGGGTGTCCAGGTTGAAGTTGCCTTCGTGGAGGAACTTTCGCTGGGCTGTGTCGATGCGGGTTGTGTCGCGGTGGGCGTTCTTGGACTTCATGGCGTGGCGGCGGATGTCGAGGAAGAGGTCGAGGTAGGACCTTTCAGAGCCGCCCTCGGCGGGGGTGTCGGCCCCGGCCATGGCGCGTTCGCGCAGATCGTGGAAGCTGCCCGGGCTGGTGCCGGGGCCATGCATGATCATCGCGTCGTAGTAGACGAACTGGCCCAGCGTGCCCAGGCCGTCGTGTTCGGCGAGGCGGACCGCGGGGTCGAAGTAGACCCGGTCGCGTTCGGCGTCCTGGGCCTTGCGGAAGGCGGCGACGGAGGCCTCCTTGCGCCAGGCTGCCGTAAAACCGTCGAGGCCCTGGTGGGAGTCCGTGCCGTCGACCTCGCGCAGCGCGGGGAGATAGCGGGCGAGGAGGTTGTCCGGGTGGTCGACGGTGTAGCGCTCGACCAGGACGAGCAGATCGTGGGTGCCGGTGCAGAAGCCGATGAGCCCCGCCGTGTAGCCCTGACCGTCGCCGATGTCCTCGATATAGGCGTACGTGCTGCGCCAGTCCAGCGTGGAGTTCTCGGCGCTCGACACGATCCGCTGGGCCGACTCCTTCTTGTCCGGGGCGGCGAGGCCGGGCGGCGGGGCCTGCTGCGACACGCTCGCCTCCGCCTTGGCGTCGGCCCGGGCGTCTGCCGTGTCCGCGGGCTCGGGCAGGGCGAAGTAGGCCGCCGCCGCGGCGAGGAGAGGGACGGTGGCCAACAGCAGACGACCGGCTCGCTTCATGGCGCACAGAGTAGGCGCGGTGGCCGTAACGGCGTCCCGTTCTTCGGTTCCGCCGCCTTCCTCCCCCTCGCCGAAAGCACCAACAGCACCGACAGCACCAACAGCACCAACAGCAGCAACAGCACCAACGGCACCGCCTGCACCGGCGTCCGGTGGTGACGTAATCTCGGCACTCCCGTCACAGCTCGCCGCACCGAAGGGAGCCCGTATGCCCGGGATCAGCCTCAGCAAGGTGGAGGAGACCGCGCCCGCGCTGGTCAGTCTGTACAAGAGCGCCGGTGTATCCCTCACCAAGCACGGGCTGAGCGGGCAGCGGGCCGCCGTGTATCTGGTGGTCGACTACTCCGGGTCGATGAAGCCGTATTACAAGGACGGCAGCGTGCAGGCGCTCGCCGACCGGGTGCTCGGACTGTCGGCGCACCTCGACGACGACGGCACCGTCCCGGTCGTCTTCTTCTCCACGGACATCGACGCGGTCACCGACATCGCGCTCGACAACCACCGGGGCCGTATCGAGCGGATCGTCGCCGGTCTCGGCCACATGGGCAAGACCAGCTATCACCTGGGCATGGACGCCGTCATCGACCACTACCTCGACAGCGGCTCCAAGGACCCCGCCCTCGTCGTCTTCCAGACCGACGGCGGACCGATCAACAAGCTCGCCGCCGAACGGTACTTGTGCAAGGCGGCGAAACTTCCCCTGTTCTGGCAGTTCATAGGGTTCGGCGATCCGGACAGCCGGCAGTTCGAATTCCTGCGCAAACTCGACGAGTTGCCGGTGCCGCAGAAGCGCGTCGTCGACAACGCCGGGTTCTTCCACGCCGGTTCGGATCCGCTGAAGGTGTCCGACGACGAGCTGTACGACCGGATCGTGGGCGAGTTCCCGCAGTGGCTGGCGGCGGCGCGAGCGAAGGGGATCGTGCAGTGACCGTACGGTTTCTGCCCGCTGCCGAGCGCGTCGCCGTGCCCTGGAAGAACGGCGGCGGTGTCACCCGCGAGATCGTCGGCTCGCCCGAGGGCGCGGGCATGGACGACTTCGCGTGGCGGGTGAGCCTGGCCGACGTCGGCGCGGACGGACCGTTCTCCGCGTTCGACGGGGTGGAGCGGATCCTGACCCTCGTCGAGGGCGCCGGGATGGACCTGACAGTGGGCGGGGCGCGGCGGATCGTCGACACCCGGTACGTCCCCCAGAACTTCCCCGGCGATCTGCCGACCGACTGCCGACTGCTCGCCGGGCCGGTGGTGAATCTCAACGTCATGTGGCGCAGGGGCGGCGACACGGCCCCGACCGTCACCCTCGCACCTCCCGGCCGGGCCCTCGCCGTCCCGGCGGGCCCGGCCGTGGTGGTCGTGGCGCTGGACGGGACCGCTGAGGTGGCCGACCTGGCCCTCGAACCGTACGACGCCGTGTTGCTGACCGCAGAGGACGCCGTGCTGCACACGGTGGGCCGCGCCGCCGTCATCGGTCTCGCTCCGTGAGGCCGGCACCGCTGAGGACCTCCGACCTGCACGCCGACGGGCTGCCCCACGCGGTGCGCAGGGCACGGGCCTTGGTCAGCCACAGGGACAGGTCGCACTCCGCGGTGTAGCCGATCGCGCCGTGCAGCTGGAGTGCGGTGCGCGCGGTCGCGTACGCCGCCTCGCAGGCCGTGACCTTGGCGGCGGCCACGTCGGCGCGCGCCATGGTCAGCGCCGCCCCGAAGAGCAGCGGGCGCGCGAACTCCAGCGCGATCTTCGCGTCGGCGAGCTGGTGCTTGACGGCCTGGAACGAACCGACGGGGACACCGAACTGCGTGCGCCGCTTCACGTGGGCGACGGTTCGGTCGAGGAGGGCGAGGCCGACCCCGAGGGCCTGGGCGGCGGTGGCGAGACGGGCCCAGGTGAGGGCGTGGGCGGCCGCGACGGTCAGGTGCGGGCCGCAGGCCAGCAGTTCGCCGCCGGGTTCCGGTCGGGCGAGCCGCCGGGCCCGGTCCAGGGACGCGCGCACCGGGCCGTGGCCGGGGGCCAGGCGCAGGGCGTCGCCGTCCACGGTGAGGAGCACCGCCGCCGCGTCCGCGTCCAGCGCGTACGAGCCCTCCTGGGCGAGCGTGGCGACACTCGCGCCCGAGGCCAACGGCGGGAGCAGACGCTTGGCCGGACCCGATTCGCCCAGCTCGGTCAGCAGGGCCGCCGCCGTCACCGTCTCCACCAAAGGCCCCGGGACCGCGTGCCGGCCCAACTCGACGAAGGCCACGGCCAGTTCCACGGGAAGCGGGCCGACCCCCTCGTATGCCTCCGGTATCGCCAGCGCGAAGACACCCGCGTCGGCGAGGCGGGACCACAGGGCGAGGCCGGGGCTGTGGTCGCCGGTGCCCCACGCGCGGACGACCGCGGGCGGGTCGGCCGCGGTCAGCATCGCGTCCAGTGAGCGGGCGAAGGCGCGCTGCTCGGCGTCGAGGAGGAAGCGCATCAGCGGCGGCCCTTCGGGAGACCGAGCAGACGCTCGGCGATGATGTCGCGCTGGATCTCGTTGGTGCCGGCGTAGATCGGGCCGGCGAGGGAGAAGACGTACCCCTCGCACCAGTCGGTGTCCGTCGACTCGCCCTCCGGGCCGAGGAGATCGAGTGCCGTCTCGTGCAGCGCGATGTCGTACTCGGACCAGAAGACCTTGTTCATGCTGGCCTCCGCCCCGATGCTCTCGCCGTCGAGGAAGCGGGAGGCATGCGCGTACGCGAAGAGCTGGTAGGTGCGGGCGCCGATCACCGCGTCGGCCACCCGGTCGCGCAGTGCCGTGTCCGAGGGGTCCGGGTGGGAGTGCCAGAGGGCCACCAGCCGGTCGGCGGCGGCAAGGAAGCGGCCCGGTGTGCGGAGCGTCAGACCGCGTTCGTCGGCCGCCGTCGACATGGCGATCCGCCAGCCCTCGCCGGGTGCGCCGATCACGTCCTCGTCGGGGACGAAGACCTCGTCCAGGAAGAGTTCGGCGAACGCCGGCTTTCCGTCGAGGCGCCCGATGGGGCGGACGGTGACGCCGGGCGCGCGCAGGTCGAACATCAGGTAGGTCAGGCCCTGATGGGGTTTGGGGGTGTGCGGCTCGCTGCGGAACAGGCCGAACGCCCGATCCGCGAACGCCGCCCGTGACGACCACGTCTTCTGCCCGCTCAAGCGCCAGCCCCCGTCCGTGCGCACCGCGCGGGAGGTGAGCGAGGCGAGGTCGGAACCGGCCTCCGGTTCGGACCACGCCTGCGCCCAGACGACCTCGCCGGTGGCCATGGAGGGGAGGATGCGGGCGCGCTGCTCCGGTGTGCCGTGGTCGAAGAGCGTGGGGGCGAGGAGGCTGATGCCGTTCTGGCCGACCCGGCCCGGGGCGTGCGCCGCGTAGTACTCCTCCTCGAAGACCAGCCGGCGCACGACGTCCGCGTCCCGGCCGCCGTACTTCGTCGGCCAGGACACCACCGACCAGCGGTCCGCGGCCAGTTCGGCCTCCCACGCGCGGTGCGCCGCGAAGCCCTCCTCGGTCTCCAGGGAGGGGAGCGGCGACGGCGGCACATGTGCGGTGAGCCAGGCCCGGGCCTCGGCGCGGAACGCCTCGTCGGCGGGGGAGTGCGTGAGGTCCATCGGCGGCACCCTTCGGCGACAACCTTCCCTAACAAGTGTTTGGTAGGTTAGCGTGGAGGCATGAGCGACGTCGAGACTCCGGCGTACGTCCCCGGGCACGGGCTGCTGAAGGGGCGTACGGCCGTGATCACCGCCGCGGCCGGCGCCGGAATCGGCGGAGCCACGGCGCGCAGGTTCCTCGAAGAGGGCGCACGCGTGCTGATCAGCGACGCGCACGCGCGCCGGCTGAAGGAAAGCGCCGAGGTCCTGTCGGGCGAGTTCGGCGCCGCGAAGGTCGCCTCACTTCCTTGCGATGTCACCGACGAGGACCAGGTCCAAGCCCTCTTCGACGCGGCTCTGCAGTTACACGGAGGCCTGGACGTCGTCGTCAACAACGCGGGCCTCGGCGGTACTTCGAACCTCGTCGACATGACCGACGAGCAGTGGTCGAAAGTGCTCGACGTGACGCTGAACGGCACGTTCCGGTGCACCCGCGCCGCCCTGCGGCGACTCAAGGAGCGGGGCGGCGGCGGGGTCGTGGTGAACAACGCCTCCGTCGTCGGCTGGCGCGCCCAGGCCGGACAGGCCCACTACGCCGCCGCGAAGGCCGGGGTGATGGCACTCACCCGCTGCGCCGCCGTCGAGGCGGCCGCGTACGGGGTGCGGGTCAACGCCGTCTCGCCGAGCCTCGCCATGCACCCGCACCTCGTGAAGGTGACCACCCCCGAGCTGCTCGAGGAGCTGACCGCCCGCGAGGCCTTCGGGCGGTACGCCGAGCCCTGGGAGGTGGCCAACGTGATCGTGTTCCTGGCGTCCGGCTACTCCTCGTACATGACGGGCGAAGTCGTCTCCGTCAGCAGCCGGCACCCCTGAGGCCGGTGCAGACCACAATGGAACCGTGCCTACCAAGAAGAAGCCCCAGGTGACCGCCACCCCCCAGCGGCGCCGTGAACTCCTCGGCACCGCCGCCGAGGTCTTCGCCGAGCAGGGCTACAACGCCACCACCGTACGGAAGATCGCGGACCGAGCGGGCATGCTCGCGGGCAGCCTCTACTACCACTTCGACTCCAAGGAATCGATGCTGGAGGAGATCCTGCGGTCCTTCCTCGACGAGCTCTGGGACGGCTATGACACCGTCCTGGACGCCGAACTGGGCCCCCGCGAAACCCTGGAGGCCCTGGTCACCGAGTCCTTCCGGGAGATCGACCGGCACCGCGACGCCGTCGCCATCTATCAGAAGGAGTCCCGGCACCTCGCCGCACAGCAGCGCTTCGCTTTCCTCGCCGAGTCGCAGCGCAACTTCGAGAAGGCGTGGCTGAGCACGCTGGAGCGTGGCGTGAGCGCCGAGGTCTTCCGGGCCGACCTCGACATCCGCCTCACCTACCGGTTCGTGCGCGACACCGTGTGGGTCGCCGCGTCCTGGTACCGGCCCGGTGGACAGCACAGCCCGGAGGAGATCGCCCGGCAGTACCTGACGATGGTGCTGGACGGGATCTCCGTACGCGAATAACCCCATGTCCGCGTGTCTGTGAGGGAGTTGTCATGGCCGAGGCCTACATCGTCGAAGCGGTCCGTACGCCCGTCGGGCGGCGCGGGGGAGGTCTGAGCGGTGTCCACCCGGCCGACCTCGGCGCGCATGTCCTGGGCGCCCTGGTCGAGCGGTCCGGCGTGGACCCGGCCGCCGTCGAGGACGTCGTCTTCGGCTGCCTGGACACCGTGGGGCCGCAGGCCGGGGACATCGCCCGCACCTGCTGGCTGGCGGCCGGGCTCCCCGAGGAGGTGCCGGGTGTCACCGTCGACCGGCAGTGCGGGTCCTCCCAGCAGGCCGTGCACTTCGCGGCCCAGGGCGTCCTGTCCGGCACCCAGGACCTGGTCGTCGCGGGCGGCGTCCAGAACATGAGCCTGATACCCATCGCCTTCGCCTCCCGCCGGGCCGCCGAACCCCTCGGCCTCACCGAGGGCCCCTTCGCGGGCAGCGAGGGCTGGCGGGCCCGCTACGGCGATCGGCCCGTCAACCAGTTCCACGGCGCGGAACTGATCGCCGCCAAGTGGGGCATCAGCCGTCAGGACCAGGAGGAGTTCGCCCTCCGCTCCCACCAGCGGGCGATCCGCGCCATCGACGAGGGCCGCTTCACCCGCGAGACCGTCGCGCACGGGCAGGTCACGGTCGACGAGGGCCCACGCCGGGACACCTCACTGGAGAAGATGGCGGGCCTGAAACCGGTCGTCGAGGGCGGCACCATCACCGCCGCCTGCTCCTCCCAGGTCTCCGACGGCGCCGCCGCGATGCTGCTCGCCTCCGAGCGGGCGGTCCGGGAACACCGGCTGACCCCGCGTGCCCGCGTCCACCACCTCTCCGTGCGCGGCGAGGACCCCATCCGCATGCTCTCGGCGCCCATCCCGGCCACCGCGTACGCCCTGAAGAAGACCGGCATGTCCCTCGCCGACATCGACCTCGTCGAGATCAACGAAGCCTTCGCCCCGGTCGTCCTCGCCTGGCTCAAGGAGACCGGCGCCGACCCCGACAAGGTCAACGTCAACGGCGGCGCGATCGCCCTCGGCCACCCGCTCGGCGCCACCGGCGTGAAGCTGATGACGACACTCCTCCACGAACTGGAGCGCACGGGCGGCCGGTTCGGCCTCCAGACCATGTGCGAGGGCGGCGGTCAGGCGAATGTGACGATCATCGAGCGGCTCTGACGGCTCTCCCACCGCGCCCTGCTCGCGGCATCGCCCTGCCGGGAACCGGTGCTCCGGGACCTGTCCGGTCGATGACGGTGGAGGAAAGCAGCGGTGCGTGCCCCACCCCGCGTCTCCGCCGTGATCGACCGGACAGGTCCTAGTGGGTGCGGTCCACGTCGTGACGATGGGTGGGAAGGCCGCGGAGAATCACCCCCGCTTCCGTCATCACCCGGTCGACGAGCTCCGCGCACGACGGCAGGTCGTCGATCACCCCGGCCACCTGCCCCGACGCCATCACCCCCAGATCCGTACGCCCCTCGACCATCGAGGCACGCAGCAGCATCGGCGTGTTGGCCGCGAGCAGGACCTGGCTCCAGGACAGGTCCTTGCCGTGCTTCATGGCGAGGCCGTCGTGGATCATCCGTGACCAGGAGAGACCGGAGATCTTCCTGAACCCGGCCGCTCGGCGCACGGCCTGGACGAGGGCCCTGGTGCGGCCGGACTTCTCCAGGGCGTCCACGAGGTCCGTACGCAGCATGCGGTGCGGGAGTCCGTCCACGGCCGTCGTGACCGTGACGTCCTTGACCGTCGCCGCCAGGTATCTCGCCTTCACCGAGTCCGGGACCGTCGAGTCGGACGTGAGCAGGAAGCGGGTGCCCATGGCGATGCCCGCCGCCCCGTACGCCAGCGCGGCCACCAGCCCCCGCCCGTCGTGGAAGCCGCCCGCCGCCACCACCGGGATCTCCACCGCGTCCACCACCTGCGGCAGCAGCACCGTCGTCGCCACCTCCCCGGTGTGTCCGCCGCCCTCGCCGCCCTGCACGATCACCGCGTCGGCACCCCAGGCGGCCACCTTCTCGGCGTGCCGGCGCGCCCCGACGGACGGGACGACGACCACCCCCGCCTCCTTCAGCTCGGCGATCAGCTCGCGGGAGGGTGCGAGGGCGAAGGACGCCACGCGCACACCCTCGTCGATGACGATCCGCACCCGGTCGCCCGCGTCCCCGGCGTCGGCGCGCAGATTCACCCCGAACGGCGAGTCCGTACGGGACTTGACCTCCCGTACGGCGTCGCGCAGATGGTCGAGCGTCATCGTCGCGGAGGCCAGGATGCCCAGCGCGCCGGCGTTCGCCGTGGCGGAGACCAGGCGGGGCCCGGCCACCCACCCCATGCCGGTCTGCACGAGGGGGTGACGGACGCCGGTCAGACGGGTGAGCGCGGTCTCCATCAGCGCCCGACCTCACCGACGCGAGGGGCACCGGGATCGACGACCTCACGGTCCCGGGCGCCGCCCGGGTCGATGACCTCGCGGATCAACTCCAGCTCCAGGGAGGTCGGTTCACGTGTGTACGGCACCTCGTCGGGGACGTACAGCTCGAAGCCCGTCGCCTCCCGCACCCGCTCGACGGTGACGCCCGGATGCAACGAGGCGAGACGCATCGAGCGGTCGGGGGTCGCGAAGTCGAAGACCCCGAGGTCGGTCACCACACGCGGGATGCGGTGGAAGCGGGTGGCGCTCGGGCCCGCGGCGGCGGCACGGTCGTACCCCACCCCGCACACCATGTCGACGTGGGCGACGAAGACGCGCGGGGAGTGCTTCGGGACCCAGTAACTGGTCGGGTTGTTCAGGGTGTTGACCGGGGCGCCGCGCACCCCCAGCAGCTGGCGCCCGGGTCGTGACCAGTCGCCGATGCAGGAGATGTTCTGGTTGCCGTAGCGGTCGAGCTGGCTCGCGCCCATCATCACGTGCCGGCGCCCGCCGGTCACCATGGTGAGGTGCTGACGGTACGGCAGCCAGCCCTCCGGAGTGCCGTCGAGACCGACCAGCATGGCCTCGCCGTCCGTCAGCAGCAGGTCGGGGGAGAAGGTGCGCTTGGCGAGGCGGGCGCCGATGGACGGGATCGGGCCCATCGGGCTCGCGAGCACTTCGCCGTTGTCCCGCCAGGCCTCGGCGCAGGCGATCACGCAGTACTCGGAGCGGGTGGGCGGGGGAGAAGGCGTGCGGGTGACCGCGGTCTCGGGGCTCATCGCTGCTCCTTGTGCCAGGCCCGCACGGCGGACTGGTAGTCCTGTTCGTCGCCGGAGAGGAACCGCTCGGCGAACTCGGCGTACGGCGTGGTGGCGTACAGCTTCTGGAAGGGCTCGTCGCGTCCGTAGTCGGGGGCGCACGACGTGAAGTGCGCGCCGTTGGGCGTCTCGACGACTCCCGTCACGCTCGACCGCTTGAGCAGCAGCGTCTGCGGTGCGGCCTCCTTGGTCAGCTCGGCCGTGTCGACGATCCGCTCACAGGAGGCGTACGCCGCGCCGGCCGCCTCGCAGAACAGGTCGTCCATGTACGGGTCCGGGCCCAGGTACTGGCCGTTGCCCGCGCGGTCCGCGCGGTTCATGTGGACCAGGGCCGCGTCCAGGCGCAGGGCGGGCATGGCAACGAACGTCTCGCCGTCCTCGTACGGCGAAGTGACCGTCCGCAGCGTGGGGTTGACCCGCATCACGTCCGAACCGAGGCCGGCCCGGACGGGGAGGAAGGGCAGCCGGTTCGCGGCGGCGTGCAGGCCCCACAGGAACATCGCCTCGTCGACCTCCCGCAGCTCGAAGGCCGCGCGCTCGCGTGCCGCGCGGTAGTGCGGTTCGAGCGGGATCGAGTCGAGGGTCGTGAAGGCGGTGACGAGGGTGCGGATCCGTCCGGCGGCGGCGAGCAGGCCGACGTCCGGCCCACCGTACGAGACGACGGTGAGATCGGTGATGTCGGACCGGAGCAGCGCTCTCACCAGGGCCATCGGTTTGCGGCGCGAACCCCAGCCCCCGATGCCCAGCGTCATGCCGCTCTCCAGCCGGCCGACGACCTCGTGTACCGACATGGTCTTGTCGCTCACCGGGCGGCCTCCTCGCCGAAGCCGGCGCGGACCCGCCCGGCGACCCCGCTGAGATTGGCCTCGAAGGTGAAGCCCTGCTCGAAGCGGTAGCTGCGGCGCACGTCCACGGGATCGATGCCGTTGATCGCGGCCTTGGCGAGCCGGATCAGCTCGCCGTCCTTGGCCGCTATCTCGCGCGCCAACTCCAGGGTGGCGCCCGGGAGTTCTTCGCGCTCAACGACCCGCCACACCGAGCCGTGCGCATGCAGCTCGGCCGCGGTCGCCGTGCGCGAGGTGTAGTACAGCGCGCGCATCAGATGCTGGGGGACCAGGCGGGCCAGATGCGTGGCCGCGCCCAGGGCGCCGCGGTCCAGCTCGGGCAGGCCGAAGGTCGCGTCCTCGCTCGCCACGATCGCGTCCGCGTTCCCCACCAGCCCGATCCCCCCGCCCAGACAGAAGCCGTGCACCGCCGCGACGACGGGCACCTCGCACTCGTACACCGCGGCGAAGGCCTCGAAGCAGCCGCGGTTGGCCCCGATGAGCGCGCGAGGGCCCGCCGGGTCGCGCTGTATCTCCTTGATGTCCACGCCCGCGTTGAACCCGCGCCCCTCGGCCATGAGCACGACGCACCGGATCCCGGGGTCGCGGCCCGCCGCGCGGACGGCGTCGGCCAGCTCGAACCAGCCCCGCACCGGCAGTGCGTTCACCGGCGGGAAGTCGATCGTGACGACGGAAATCCCCTTTTCCGGGGACGAGGTGGAGACACCCATGGGCGCATCAGCTACCTTCCACTCAACACCTTTCCACCAAACGTTTGTTAGGTGCAATCTCGAAGCTAGCAGCGAATGCATCCGCGCGGGAGGCCCTGTGGACAACGTCGACACCGTGGATCTCGGAGGCAGGACCGTCGTCGTCACGGGCGGCACCCGCGGCGTCGGAGCCGGCATAGCGCGGGCCTTCGTCAAGGCGGGCGCGGAGGTGGTGGTCTGTGCGCGCAGGCCCCCGGAAGTCCCGCTGGAGGGAATCGAATTCACGTCCGTCGACCTGCGCGACCCGCCCGCCGTGCACGCCTTCTTCGCCGCGCTGCCCCGACTCGACGTGCTGGTCAACAACGCGGGCGGCGCCCCGTACCGTCCGCTCGCCCAGGCTGACGCGGAGCGTCACGCGCGCGTGATCGAGCTCAACCTCATCGCGCCGCTGACCGCCTCGCTCGCCGCGTACGACCACCTCAAGCGGGCCAGGGGCTCGGTCGTGATGATCGGCAGCGTGAGCGGTACACGCCCCTCGCCCGGTTCGGCGGCGTACGGGGCCGCCAAGGCGGGCCTGGAGAACCTGGCCCGTTCGATGTCCGTCGAGTGGGCCCCCGACATCCGGGTCAACACCCTGGTCGTCGGCATGGTCCGCACCGAGCTGTCCCATCTGCATTACGGGGGCGAGGACGGCATCGCCGCCGTCTCCCGCACCGTCCCGCTGGGCCGCCTCGCCGACCCGTCCGACATCGGCGAGGCTGCCGTCTTCCTCGCCTCGGACGCGGCCAGGTACATCAGCGGGGCCTCGCTGCTCGTCCACGGCGGTGGGGAGCGGCCCGCCTTCCTCGACGCCGCGACCGCCAACAAAGCCGACGCCGCTACCGCTGACAAAGCCGACGCCGCGACCGCTGACAAAGCCGACGCCGCGACCGCCAACAAAGCCGCCGCCGCGACCGCTGACAAAGCCACGGAGGAGACCTGAGATGAGCGCACCGCTGTTGTGCGAGGGGCGCGTCGTGATCGTCACGGGCGCGGGGCGCGGGCTCGGCCGGGCGCACGCGCTCGCGTACGCCGCCGAGGGCGCGCGGATCGTCGTGAACGACCTCGGGGTCGGCCTCGACGGCACGCCCGGCCCGGACAGCCCGGCCGCGCGGGTCGTGGACGAGATCCGTGCGGCGGGCGGGGAAGCGGTGGCCCACGGTGGCGACGTCGCCACGACCGACGGCGCCGCGTCCCTCATCCACACCGCCCTGGAGACGTACGGGCGCCTCGACACCCTCGTCAACAACGCGGGTTTCCTGCGCGACCGGATGCTGGTCAACCTCGACGAGGACGACTGGGACGCGGTCATGCGCGTGCACCTGAAAGGACATTTCCTGCCGCTGAAGCACGCGGCGGCGCACTGGCGGGCGGCGGCGAAGGCGGGGCGGGTGCCGCGGGCCCGCGTGGTCAACACCAGCAGTGGAGCGGGTCTGCTGGGGTCGGTCGGGCAGGGGAACTACAGCGCCGCCAAGGCCGGGATCATCGGGCTGACCCTGGTCGCCGCGGCCGAGATGGGGCGCTACGGGGTTCAGGTCAACGCGATCGCCCCCGCGGCCCGCACACGGATGACCGAGCGGACCTTCGCGGAGATGATGGCGGCGCCGGGCGCCGACGCGGGCGCCGGTTCTTTCGACGCGATGGCGCCGGAGAACGTCTCGCCGCTGGTCGTCTGGCTCGGATCCGCCGCCGGTGCCGGTGTCACCGGTCGGGTCTTCGAGGTCGAGGGCGGCCGGATCACCGTCATGGAGGGCTGGCGGCCGGGGCCGAGTGCGGACAAGGGGGCGCGCCGGAGTCCGGCCGAGGCCGGGGAGACGGCGCTGAAACTGCTGGCGGAGGCGGAGGCTCCGGGGGTGGTGTACGGGGCGGGGTGATCGGCCTTGCTGTGGACCCCCGCCTTCGCCCGAAGGGCTCGTCCTCGAACGCCGGACGGGCTGGATGGTGCCGACCGGTGGCGACAGCTACGGCTGAGGGCGTCCCAGTCGGCCCAGTACGTCGGCTCCGAAGGCCTGTCGGAGCGGGTCCGGGCTTCCGCACCACAGGGACGCGGCCCGGAAGGTCTCCTCGTCGGCGCGGCGGCCGAGCGCGGTGGCCGCCTCGGTCCAGTCGTCGTTGTCGGGGTCGGCGCAGCGCAGGGCGCGGGCAGCCAGTTCGGCGCTGGGGGCGGCGATGCCGAGGGACGTCTCGAGGAGGGTGACGATCGCGGCGTGGCCCGTCTGCTGGTCGTTGCCGGCCACCGGGTGCCCGGCGGGGTCGAGGAGCTGGACCTCGATGGTGATACCGCCGTCCTCCGGGTAGCGGTGGGTGGCTGACGGGTGGCCGGGGCCGTAGGTCTGTTCCAGGCCCGTGCGCAGTTCGCTCTCCACATCGAGAGTGAGCAGGCGGTGGGCCTCGGCGAGGGCCGCTGACCGCGCCCGCGCTCCGCCCCGCAGCAGGGCGCGTACACAGCCGGGCGAGCCGCGGCGGGCGGCCGCGACGAGTGGGGGCTCACCAGTCGGGCCCGGGCGGTCGGGGTCGGCGCCGCCCGCGAGGAGCTCCGTCACCACCGCGACCTGGCCCCGTCGCACGGCCCACGTCAGCGCCGTGAACCCGAACGCCTCCACCGTGTCCGGTCCGGCCCCGGCCGCCAACAGGGCGTGTACGACTTCCGTGTGCCCGCCGCACGCCGCCCCGCACAGCGGCGCGTCCGTGCCCTGGCTGAGCCGGTCGGGCTCGGCACCCGCGGCCAGCAGCAGTCGTACGATGCCGGGCTGGTCGCTGACCGCCGCCAGATACAGCACCGTTTGGCCGTCCTCGTCCACCGACTCCGCGCCGACCCCGGATCGCAGCAGCCGTACGACCGTGTCCTCGTCACCGTCGTACACCGCGGCGAAGAGACGTGCCGCGGGCTCTTTCGTGCTCATCCCTCGACACTCGCTCGCTAAGGGCGCGGGAGGCAAAGTTTTGAGTGGTGTTCTGCCTCACCCCTTACGTGTCGCACTCCAGTACCGTCCGGCACAACGTGCAGCGGGCCCGTACCCGGCCCCGCACCGGCACTCTGATCCGCTGGTGGCAGGTCGGGCAGGGGAAGGAGACACGCAGGGGGCCGCGGCTGTCGGGGGTGAACGCGTAGGGGGCGCCGGGGTGGAGGCCCGGGGCGTGGTGGTCCTGGGCGGAGCGCCGGTCCTTCGCGTAACGGTGCCGGCCCACCCAGCCGGCCGCGGTCAGCGGGGGCTGCTGCTCGTCGCGGCGGGCCTGCGCCATGCCCTTCGTGTACGCCGTGTACGCCTGCGGGCTGGTGAACCAGATCGACGGGTCCTCACCGAACACCAGAGCGCGTTTGGCGAGGACGTAGCCGAACTCCTCCGGGGTGAGGTAGCCGAGCTTCTGTGAGGAGGCCGAGTCCTCGCGGTAGGCGTCGAGAAGCAGCCAGCCCGCGCCGAGGTAGGTCGCCGCGGTGTCCGTGAGGATCTCGTTGTCGCGGGTGCCGGGGAAGGAGAGATCGAGGCGGTGCAGATAGACGTGCATCACCTCGTGGGCGAGGGCCGCGCCGATGTCCCTGCGGTAGGTGCGGAAGCGGTCGTTGAGTTCGATGAAGTACTCGGGGCCCGCGGTGAGTTCGACGTTCGCCGCGTGTGTCATCTCGCGGAAGCTGATGATCATCCGGGCGTCCGGGAGGCGGTAGTGGCGCACCATCTCGTGGGCCACGCGCTGGGCGCCCAGATACAGGTCGTCGATGTCGCCGAAGGCCACGTCGGCGGGGGCCACGCTGGTCGAGAAGGTGTGGATGGTGTCGTACGAGAGCCGCTTGTAGAGCGCGGTGATCGCCGCCCGCACCGTGTCCAGATGCGGGTAGCCGTGCTCGACGGGTCCGCCGTTCGCCACGTCCGCACCCCCTGAAGGCGCCAGCACTTGCCACTCCACTCTAGGCGGGGTTTCGGCGATCGGAGGGGCAGGCGCACGCCCCGCCCCCTCACGTCCGCACCCGGGTGCCGCCCGGGACTCACGGGGGCCGCCCGGCGACGTATCGGCCCCCGGCCGCCGCGTCGTTGCAGGGCATACCCGCGCACCAGCCCTTCCCGCTCGTCCGCCTTGGCGCCCAGCGGCCGGGCCAGCCGCGCCTCGACCGACGAGATCTGCCCGCGCAGCCAGGCCAGATGCGCCACCTGCCCACGCCTGGCCAGCGCCCACAGGTCATGCGTGGCCTTGGTGATACTGCCCGCCCAGCGCGCCGACGACCGCCCGTCAGCCCCCGCTTGCGCACCGCCCACCCCGCCGCATCATGCGCCGGCCCTTGCCGTGACCGCTCCGCGAATCACCAGCAGCCGGCGAACCCAGAAACATCCCGACCTCGGCCAGCACCGCCGCATCCGCCACCGACACCCGCAGCCGGTCCTGGATCGCCACCCCGGCGGGACCAGGCACCACGAACGACGCCGCCAACTCCCGCAGCCCGCCCACTCGTTCCCCCTCCCCTCCGACAGGAGATCCCCGTCACGACAGTCAACTAGCAGCCCCTGCAAAGGTCACCCATTCGACCCGAGAACCCCAGTTCCCCTCTCGAAGAACGAAGGGCGGAACACGCCCCCCATAGCAGAGAGGCCCCCGCGCACAACGGAACAACCGCATCCAGCCCTGGCGCTCACGCACACTCACCAGAAGTCACTCCTGCTCAGTACGCCGGCAACAGGTGCCAACCTCCTCCTGGAGGTCGAGACCGGCGCCGCCGTCCACGAACTCCTCGTCGTGTTGCGCCGCGCCCGCGCCGACCTCGCCCCCGACGGCGACCCGGTCCTGCACGCCCTCGCCCGCGACGCCTGCCAGCCCCTGTCCGTTGCCGAGCACGCCGCTCGGCACGGCGTGACCCCCGTCGAACTGCGCGCCGCCGTCCGCCGCGCCGCCGTCCGCCGCGCCGCCGTCCGCAGCCCCAAGGACTTCCTCCTCAGCATCCGCCTGGGCCGCGCCAAGGAACTCCTCGCCGCCACCGAACTCCCCGTCGCCGCGGTGGCCAGACGCGTCGGCTACGACGATCCGGCGTACTTCTCCCGCCTGTTCACCCGCCGCGTCGGCATGGCCCCCGTCCGCTTCCGCGAGCAGCAGGCCCGCACCCTGCCCGGCGGCCGCGGCAGGCCCTAGCCGCATAGGGTTGGTCACCATGACCATCAGCAACACCAACGACAACACCACCGGCAGCACTGACAACACCGACGCGGCGAAAACCGGCGTCGACCCCGCCGTGCGCGCCGAACTCGCCCGGCTGCGCGACAGCATCGACAACATCGACGCCGCCGTCGTCCACATGCTCGCCGAACGCTTCAAATGCACCCAACAGGTCGGCCACCTCAAAGCCGCCCACCAGCTGCCGCCCGCCGACCCGTCCCGCGAGGCCCACCAGATCGCCCGGCTGCGCCGCCTCGCCGAGAACGCCAAACTGGATCCGGCCTTCGCGGAAAAACTGCTGAATTTCATCATCGCCGAGGTCATCCGCCACCACGAGCGCATCGCGGACGGCGCCGAGCCCCACGCCGCCGACACAGGGGAGTGACACCAGGCGCCCCCGGCGTGCATTCTGCGCTGAACACCCCCTGCCAGGTGTCACGAGGGGACGTCGGGCCATGCCGTCGGATGCCAAGATCCTCATCGTCGACGACCATGAGGACACGCTGTACGCGCTCGAGAGCGCCCTGGCCCCGCTGGGTTACCTCGTCAGCCGCGCCACCAGCGGCGACGAGGCCCTCAAGGAGGTCCTGCGCGGCCAGGTCGGACTGCTCCTCCTCGACGTGCGCATGCCCGGCGTCAGCGGTCTGGACGTCGTGCGCTACATGCGGCGCGTCGAGCAGACGCAGCACATCCCGATCATCCTGCTCACCGGTTTCGGCCCGGACACCGAACTGACCGCCACCGCCTTCGGCCTCGGCGTCGCCGACCTCGTCATGAAACCCGTCGACCCCTGGGCCCTGCGCACCAAGGTCCGCTACCTCTACGACGCCCATCAACGCCACCAGGCCGTCCTGGCGGAACTGCGCGAACTCCGTGCCGCCCTGCCCCAGGGATAAACACAAGGGGTCGATACGGGGTCAACACAAGGGGTGGACGCAGGGTGCGTACGCCGCGGCCATCGGGTACATACGCCGCATAACGGACCACCTCTGTGCCCTGTCCGACCCATCAGGCAGCATGTCCCCATGTCCGTACTGACGCGCGACGAAGCGCAGACCCGTGCCAAGCTCCTCGACGTCCACCACTACGGGATCGAACTCGACCTGACCAGCGGGGACGACACCTTCGACTCCCTGACCGTCATCCGGTTCACCGCCCGCGCCGACGCGGACACCTTCGTCGAGCTGAAGCCCGCCGAACTGCGCTCCGTCACCCTCGACGGACAGCCCCTCGACCCCGAGACACTCGACGAGAACCGGCTGCCCCTCAAAGGCCTCACCACCGGCGAGCACGAACTGCGCATCGACGCCGCCATGCGCTACTCCCGCACCGGCGAGGGCATGCACCGCTTCACCGACCCCACCGACGGCGAGACCTACCTCTACACCCAGCTCTTCATGGAAGACGTCCAGCGCGTCTTCGCCGCCTTCGACCAGCCCGACCTGAAGGCCGTCTTCGCACTGTCCGTCACCGCCCCCGACGGCTGGACCGTCCTCGCCAACGGCGTCACCGAACACCTCGGAGAGGGCCGCTGGCAGGCCGCGCCCACCCCGCTGATCTCCACCTACCTCGTCGCCGTCGCCGCCGGCCCCTGGCACTCCGTACGCACCGAACACCGCGGCCTCCCCTTCGGCATCCACTGCCGCCGCTCCCTGGCCCCCTACCTCGACGTCGACGCCGACGAGATCCTCGACGTCACCCGCGCCTGCTTCGACCGATACCACGAGAAATTCGACGAGCCCTACCCCTTCGACTCCTACGACCAGGCGTTCGTCCCCGAATTCAACGCCGGCGCCATGGAAAACCCCGGCCTCGTCACCTTCCGCGACGAATTCGTCTACCGCTCCGCCGTCACCGACACCGAGCGCCAGACCCGCGCCATGGTCATCGCCCACGAGATGGCCCACATGTGGTTCGGCGACCTCGTCACCCTGCGCTGGTGGGACGACATCTGGCTGAACGAGTCCTTCGCCGAGTACATGGGCTACCAGACCCTCACCGAAGCCACCCGCTTCACGGGCACCTGGACCGACTTCGGCGTCACCCGCAAACCCTGGGGCTACGACGCCGACCAGCGCCCCTCCACCCACCCCGTCGCCCCCGACCCCCACGCCGTCCCCGACACCGCGTCCGCCATGCTCAACTTCGACGGCATCTCCTACGCCAAGGGCGCCTCCGCCCTCAGGCAACTGGTGGCCTGGCTCGGCGAGAAGGACTTCCTCGCCGGCATCAACACCCACTTCGCCCGCCACAAGTTCGCCAACGCCACCCTCGCCGACTTCATCGACAATCTCGCCTCCGCCACCGAACGCGACGTACACGCCTGGGCAGACTCCTGGCTGCGCACCACCGGCGTCGACACCCTCACCCCCGAAGTCCGAGCCGAGGGCGGAAACTGGCACCTCGACATCCGGCACCTGAGCAGCCCCGGAGTCTGGTCCAAGCCCGACCCCGCCCAGAACCGCCACGGCCTCACCCACCTCACCACCCTCGAGTCGCCCGGCGGCAGGCGCCCGCACCGCATCACCATCGGCGTCTACGACCACGACCTCCACGACGCGCGCCTGCTGACCCTGCGCAAGCGCCTGGAGGCGGACCTCCCCGCCACCGGCAACATCGGCATCAGCACCGCCGGCCCACGCCCCGCCCTCGTCCTCCTCAACGACGGCGACTTCACCTACGCCAAGATCCGCTTCGACGCCGAGTCCCTCGACGCCGTCCGCACCCGCCTCTCCGGCCTGCCCGAACCCCTCACCCGCGCCGTCGTCTGGAACGCCCTGCGCGACGCCGTACGCGACGGCGAACTCCCCGCCATGGCCTACGTGGAAGCCGCCCGCGCCCACCTCCCGCACGAGACCGACCTCGCCCTCGTCCAGGGCGTCCTGTCCTTCGCGGCCACCCACGTCGCCGACCGCTACCTCGCCCCCGAAGACCGCCCCACCGCCCTCGCCACCCTCACCGACCTGTGCCGCGACCTGATCCGCCGCACCGAGGACGGCTCCAACCCCGGCCTACGCCTCACCGCCGTACGCCACTACATCGACGTCGCCGCCCACCCCGACACCATCAGCGCCTGGTTCTCCGAAGGCACCGTCCCCGGCGGCCCCGAACTCGACCCCGAGCTGCGCTGGCGCATCCTCGGCCGCCTCGCCGTCCTCGGCGCCATCGACGACGCCGTCATCGACGCCGAACTCGTCCAGGACCCCAGCGCCGCCGGCCAGGAAGGCGCCGCCCGCTGCCGCGCCGCCCTGCCCGACCCGGAAGCCAAACGCCGCGCCTGGGAGGAGATGTTCGCGACCGACGACCTCTCCAACTACCTCTTCACAGCGACCGCCCAGGGCTTCTGGCAGCCCGAACAGGCCGACCTCGTACGGGAGTACGTCAAGCGCTACTGGCCCGACGCCGTAGCCCTCGCAGCCCGCCGCGGCCCCGCCATCGCCGAAGCCGCCGGACGCTGGGCCTTCCCCACCCACGCCATCGCCCCCGAAACCCTCACCCTCGGTGAAACCTGCCTGCGCGAAGCCGACCTCATCCCGGCCCTGCGCCGCAAACTCGTCGACCAACTCGACGACCTGGCACGGGCGTTGAAGGTACGAGAAGCCTAGAAAAGGCGATGTGAACCTCGCTCCTCCCCGACGACGATGACGACACGGCGAGCTGATCGTCCCTCCGAGCCTCGGCCACGGCAGGGACGGTCAGCTCACCCAAAGGGGCGCGGGACTGTGACCTATGCGGCTGCGCCGCGCGTCCGCGACCAGCCACAAACAACCTGCCGCAGCCCGCATACCACCGTTCCCCCGGTTCCAGCGGAGCGCCTAGCACTTCCGCCTCCCGCGCACATTTCCTCCGTACGGCAGTACCCCCAAACGAGTCGGATCGTTGTCCTCTCCGGGCGTGCCGACCCGATCCGCGTACAGGCTTGAATCCCCTGCCGCGCGCCCACCGGAGGACACCCCATGAGCACGCCGCCCCTCGCCTCAGGCCCCGAAGGCCCCGACGCACTGCGGCCCCTGCTCGAAACCGTGCTCGACGCCCTACGGGACGGCGGCGAGGCCCGCGGGGGACCACTGCCCGCGGGAGGCCCGGAGGAGGTGGCGCGCCGCGTACGGGACGCCGTCGGCGACGTACTGCCCCAGCAGGGAACCCACGACGCCCTACGAACCCTCGTCCGCACCCTCGCCGAAGGCTCCGCCGACCCCGCCGACCCTTTGTGCGCCGCCCACCTGCACTGCCCACCCCTCGCCGTCGCCACCGCCGCCGACCTCGCCGCCGGCGCCCTCAACCCGTCCCTCGACTCCTGGGACCAGGCCCCGGCCGCCTCGGAACTGGAAACCCTCGTCACCCGGGCCCTGACACACGAGGTGTACGGCGCAGCAGGCGACGCCCTGGTCACCACCGGCGGCACCGAGTCCAACCAACTCGCCCTCCTCCTCGCCCGAGAAGCCCACGGCGGAGTGCAGCTCATCTGCGGAGCCAACGCCCACCACAGCCTGCACCGCGCCGCCTGGCTGCTCGGCCTGCCCGACCCCGTCCTCGTACCCGCCCCCGCCGGCACCATGGACCCCGCCGCCCTCGACGAAGCCCTGGGCGAACTGCACGGCCCCCTTCTTGTCGCCGCCACCGCAGGCAGCACCGACGCCGGGCTCATCGACCCCCTGCCCGACATCGCCGACCTCTGTGCCGCCCACGGAGCCCGCCTCCACATTGACGCCGCCTACGGCGGAGGCCTCCTCTTCAGCGACCGCCACCGCGCCACACTCGACGGACTCCACCGCGCCCACACCGTCACCCTCGACCTGCACAAACTCGGCTGGCAACCCGTCGCCGCAGGCCTCCTCGCCGTACGCGACGCACACGACCTCACCGCACTCCAACACCGCGCCGACTACCTCAACGCCGACGACGACACCGAAGCAGGCCTCCCCGACCTCCTCGGCCGCTCCCTGCGCACCACCCGTCGCCCCGACATCCTCAAAATCGCGGTCACCCTCAAAACCCTCGGACGACACGGCCTCGGCGCCCTCGTCGACCAAGTCTGCGCCCACGCCCACGAACTGGCCGACCTCGTCGAAGCACACCCCGGCTTCGAACTCTACGACCCGCCCACCCTCAGCACCGTCCTGTTCCGGCCCACCGAAGCCACCGACGAAACCGTCGCCGCCGTACGCCGAAAACTCCTCCACGACGGCCGCGCCGTCCTCGGCCGCGCCCGGCTCGACAACCGCCTCTGGCTCAAAGCCACCCTCCTCAACCCGCACACCCGGCCGAGCGACCTGGCCGCGCTCCTGAAACTGGTGGAAGGACACACACCCCGATGAGCCCGACGCCCCTCCCTCCACGCCACGAACCCGAAGCACCCCGCGACCTCGTCGGCATCGGCATCGGCCCGTTCAACCTCTCCCTCGCCGCCCTCGCCCACCCCCTCCCCGAACTCGACATCGCCTTCTACGAACAACGCCCCGGCTTCGACTGGCACCCCGGCCTCCTCATCGACGGCGCCACCCTCCAAGTTCCCTTCCTCGCCGACCTGGTCACCCTCGCCGACCCCGCAAACCCCTGGTCCTTCCTCAACTACCTCAAGGCCCGCGACCGCCTCTACCCCTTCTACTTCGCCGAGCGCTTCCACATCCAACGCGCCGAATACGACGCCTACTGCCGCTGGGTCGCGGACAACCTCCCCGGACTCCACTTCGGCCACCAGATCGACGCCGTCCGCTGGAACCCCGAACGCGCCCTGTTCGAAGTCGACTTCACCCAACTCGACACCGACGAAGAAGCCGAAGCCCTCGGCCGCGCCTACACCCGCAACATCGTCCTCGGCATCGGCACCGCCCCCCACATCCCCGAACCCCTCAAACCCCTCGTCGAAGCCCCCGGCGTCCCCGTCATCCACGCCGCGGACTACCTCGCCCACCGCGAACACTTCCTCACCGCCGAACACATCACCGTCATCGGGGCGGGCCAATCAGGCGCCGAAATCTTCCTCGACCTCCTGCGCAACCGCCCCACCGGACACGAAAAGATCCACTGGCTCGCCCGCACCGAAGCGTTCGCACCCATGGAGTACTCCAAACTCGGCCTCGAACACTTCACCCCCGACTACACCCGCTACTTTCACGCCCTCACCGAACCCGTACGCGACCGGCTCGTCACCGCCCAATGGCAACTCCACAAAGGCATCGACGCCGACACCATCGCCGCCATCCACGACGAGCTCTACCGCCGCACCCTCCACGGCGGCTGGCCCGACGCCGTCCTCACCCCCGCCGTCACCGTCCGCACCGCCGGACGCGTCGCCACCACCAAAATCGAACTCCACCTCGAACACGCCCAACAAGGCGCCCGCTCCCGCCTCACCACCAGCGCTGTCGTCCTCGCCACCGGCTACCGCGAACGCCCCCTCGGCCGCATCCTCGCCGGACTCGACCCCTACCTGCGCCGCGACAGCGCCGAACGCCCCCGCGTCGACGACCAGTACCGCCTCGTCCTCGACCCGTCCATCACCGGCTCCGGCTGCCACATCCACGTCCAGAACGCCGAACTCCACACCCACGGCGTCGGCACCCCCGACCTGGGCCTCGCCGCCTGGCGCAGCGCCACCATCCTCAACTCCCTCACCGGCAAAGAGCCCTACCCGCTCCCCACGCGCACCGCCTTCACCACCTTCGGACTCGAACCCCGACCGCAGATCCCACCCGTACGACAGAACAGGGCACTCATCCCCCTCGTTGACGGAAGGTGACGGATGGTGACGGAAGGCAGGGACGCGGACACACCGACGGCGCCGACGCTTTCGCGCCGACGCCGCCGATCTCACCGCCGAAGTCCTAGAACACCGGCGTACCCTCACGCGTCAGCTTCCAGTCCACCGAAGCGAACTCCTTCGGATCCAGCGAACCCTTCGCCGTCACCCACTCCGCGATCCGCGTACGAATCTCCGTCGACTCCGCCCACAGCTCCTTCGCCGACGCCACATGCGGGAACGCGCCACCACCGTTCGCCCGGTAGTTGTTCACCGCGAACACGAACTGCTGCGCGTCATCCAGCGCCGCACCGTTGTACGTCAGATTCTTGATCCGCGAACCGACCGCCTGCGCGATGTCGATGTCGTACTGAAGACCCGACACATAGTCGTAGTTGTAGTCCGGGCGGTTGGCGGCGTTGGTCAGCTTCGCCGTGTCGATCACCTCACCCGCCGCCGTCTGCACGAAGTACTGCGCCGAGTACTCCAGGTACGCCCGCACCTGAGCACCCGTCAACAGCTTCGCGACCAGCGTGTTGTCGTACACATACAGACTCGACAGATCCCGGATCGTCACATCCCCGGCCGGGATCTCCGACGTACGCGAGAACGGCGAAGCCTGCGCGATGACAGGCAGCGACGCGTACTCCGTACCCACCAGCGCCGCCTTGACGACGTCCTCCTGCACCTTCGTGATCAGGTCGATGATCGGGGCATCCTTGTAACGCGCCTCGACCGTCGTCAGCGTCTCCGTCGCCGTGCCGACCACCTGATTGACGTACGCCACGACCACGTCGTGCTCGTCCTTCAGCAGCTTCGTGATCCTCGGGTCGTCGGCCACCGAGTTCGAGTTGCGGACCGACGCCGCCACCGACTCGACCTGCCACTTCCCCTTCTCGAAGACCAACTCGAAGTCGAACAGCGACAACCGCTCCGCATACGCCAGCGGCTCCGACAGCACGACCGTCCTGCCCGACGCCGTGTTCGTCACCTTCAGCTCAGGAATCTCCACATGCGCGTGCCCGACAAGAATCGCGTCGATCCCCGGCACCTGCTGAGCCACCAGCGCCGCCGAGTTCTCGACGTACGGCAGTTGATCACCGTACGACGATGTACCGGACGAACCGGAGTGCGCCGACACGACCACGACATCCGCACCCATGGACCGCAGCTTCGGCACCCACTTCGCCGCCTGTTCCTCCAGCCCCGGGAACGTCAACTTCCCCTGCACATACGCCTTGTCCCAGATCGCGATACCCGGGTTGGTGAGGCCGAGCACGGCCACCTTCACCGCCGGGGCGCCCGGCACATGGAACTTCTTCATGAAGTACGGAGGAAACGCCGGCTTCAGCGTCTTCGCGTCCAGCGCGTTCGCACCCAGCAGCGGGAAGTGGCACTGCGACTCGAACTTCCGCAGCGTCTCGATGCCGTAGTTGAACTCGTGGTTGCCCAGCGCCACAGCGTCATAGCCGATGGCATTCATCGCCTGCGCCATCGGGTGCACCGGACCACCCTTGGCCGTGATCGGGTCCACCTTCGCGTAGTAGTACGTCAGCGGCGTGCCCTGGATCGTGTCACCGGCGTCCAACAGCAGCGTGTTGCGACGGCCCTTCTCCTTGCGCACCGCGTTCACCAGCGTCGAAATCCGCGCCAGACCCTGAGCGTTGCCCGCCGTGTCGGAGTACTCCGCGTCCTTGAAGTAGTCCCAGTTGAAGACATGCCCGTGCAGGTCCGTCGTGCCCATCACCGTCAGGGAGTACCGCTTCGGCTTCGACGGCTTCCCGCCCGCCGGCGCCGCCGCCTGCGCGGACGGAGCCGCGACCGCACCGGTCAACGCGACACCCGCACCCGTCACAGCGGACTTCTTCAGGAACTTCCTGCGGTTCAACGGCATGTCTCAGGCTCCTCGGGAAAGGTCAACGACGCGCGTAGATTCTCACCCAACTCGCCTGCCCCGTAACAGGTCCAGTAGGTTTCGATCTGGTGACCAGAGGGCACCGCAACCACCCCCCGAGTGACAGAGTGGGACGTATGGCTCCCACCGAAACGGAACCCCAACCCGCCCTCCCCTACGGAACCCCCGACTCCCCCCGCATCGCCGTCCGCGGCGAAGCCCACCTCGAAGTCGACCCCGAAATCGCCCGCATCGGCATCACCGTCAGCGCCCGCGGCACCGACCGACGAGAAGCCCTCACCGACCTCACCCGCCGCAACGCCACCGCCCTCGACCTGGTCAAGTCCTACGGCGACGCCGTAGAACGCGTCGAAACCGGCGCCTTCTCCATCACCCCCGAACTCACCAAACACGGCCGCGGCGAACGCATCCGCGCCTACCACGGCCGCGTCCACATCACCGCCGAACTCACCGACTTCACCGCCCTCGGCGAGCTGACGACCCGACTGGCCGACCTCGACCTCACCCGCGTCGACGGCCCCTGGTGGGCCCTGCGCCCCGACTCACCCTCCCACCGCCAAGCCCGCCAGCAAGCAGTGCGCGAAGCCGTCCAACGCGCCCGCGAATACGCCGAAGCCCTCGGCACCACCCTCGCGGCCCTGGTGGAACTCGCCGACATCGGCGCGGAGAACGCGGAGCCGTACGCCTCCGGCCGAGCCATGCGCGCCATGTCCCTGGCGAGCGCCGCCACCGAGGAAGCTCCGCCCCTCGACCTCGAACCCCAGCGCCAGCACGTCTACGCCCAGGTCAACGCCCGATTCACGATGGAGCCGCCTCGGCTGTAGACGAGTCGCGGGTAAGTTGTAGATAAATGCAACCGGGGTGCAGGAAATCCATACCGCCGCTCATCAGAGCACCCCGGCGCACAATTCAACTTTTGTCAAGAAGGCTTCACGCAAAGGTTGTTGAGTAGTCATACGTAGCCAATTCCCTACCGGCCGGTAAGGCCTAGTACTCCAGCTGTAGATCGTGATCTTGCTGGCCCCGTGCCAGATCTCGGGCCGAACTGATCCCCGTCTCGATTGGTCCGGTCCGATGCGCT